>JBBRFR010000073.1:0-12995 GCA_038241485.1 Burkholderiales bacterium | reverse complement strand
CGTCGACGTTGATGAACAACAGGGCCAGCTTGTGCTGCTGCCGGTCCGCGCGGATGGCCGCCACCTGCAGGCCTTCTTCGAACATCGAGCGGTTGGGCAGCTCGGTCAGGCGGTCGGTCTGCGCGGCGCGTTTCACTTCGTCGCGGGTGCGCGCGAGCAGCTTGCGAAAGCGCGCTTCGAGCACCGAAAACATCAGCAGCAAGGCCAGCAGCGCCGGCACGCCCAGCACGGCCAGCGCCGACAAGGTGGCGGCTCCTGTGCGACCGACGGAGAGCGACTGGCTCAGCAGCGGCACGGAGGCGGCGTACAGCACCGCCGCGTTGCCGATGGCGATGGCGCCCCCCAGGCCCAGCGCCACGCAGGCTTGCCAGCCCAGGCCCAGCTGCGATGCCCGGTGCCGCTGCACCGCGACCATGGACAGCGCCGCGCCCGCACACAGGCAGGCCAGCGCCCAGCCCCCGGCGATGAGCGGCAAATTCCAGTGGGGCGCGGGCGTCAGCCGCAGTGCCGCCAGGCTTAGCGCGGGTACGGCGCACACCCCTGTGCCTAACACCACGGCGGCCACCAGCACGCGCACTCGGCCCAACTGGGGCCGTGCGCTGAGGTACACGCCAATGACCGAGCTGAGCACCGCAAGCAGCAGCGAGCCCACGGCCAGGGCGTTGTCGTACCCCAGCCGGAAAGGCATGGGGTCACCCGCCATCGCGATGAAATGTGCGGCCCAGGTACCGGCCGACAAGGCCAGCGCAGACGCGATCAGCGAACGCCAGGCGGTGAAACGATGGCGCGACGACACGCCGCGCGCCAGATCGAGCGCGACATAAGCCGCAAACATGGCCATCACCGTGGAGGCGGCCCACAAATCTGCGCGAACGCTCCAATCGAGAAAAGCCTCTTCCATCAAACCCTCTGGGAAACGGTCGTTCGTTCTTTATCGGCCTCTGGCGCTGCGTCTTGAGTGCCGGCTCTAACCGTGACGAAAGTCTCGCGGGTGGGTCAGGGGCTGTTCAGTGCAAGAACCCGATGTCGCGCCGGCGACGCACCTCGGGCTTGACGCGGTGCTCGGCCTCGAGCTGCGACAAAAACTCGTCGGCCGCAAAGGCCTCGCCCAGCACGTCGACCTGGCGCTTGACGGAGGCAAAGTCGCCTGGCGCGAGGGCATCCAGGCGTTTCAGGCGATCGGTCTGCTCCGGGCTCAGCAGCGAGGCATCGCCGCCCAGCGCCTCGGCCACAAACATGCGTTCGCGTTGCTCGCTGGTCAAGGGCATGAAACGAATCTTGAAGGTGAAGCGGCGCAGCGCGGCTTCGTCCAGGTCTTCAAACAGGTTGGTGGTGCAGATGAACACGCCCGAGAAGCGCTCCATGCCCTGCAGCATTTCGTTGACCTCGCTCACCTCGTAGTTGCGCTCGGCCATGCGCCGGCTGCGCAAGAAGCTGTCGGCTTCGTCGAGCAAGAGCACGGCCTGCTCGGTCTGTGCTTCATCGAACATGCGCGCCATGTTGGTCTCGGTTTCGCCGACGTATTTGCTCACCAGATCGGAGGCCTGGCGGATCATCAGCGGGCGTTGCAGGGCTTCTGCAATGTGTTCGGCCAGTGCCGTTTTGCCGGTGCCCGGGGGGCCGTAAAAACACAGCGTGCCGTAGCCCTTGCGGCGCAGCGCCTCGATGATCTTGCTCAGCTCGAAGCGCGATTCGGTGTGCACCAGGCTCAGGTCGTAGCTTGTCACCACCCGGCGCGCACCACGCTCGGTGCTGGTGCTGCCCAAGGCCTTGTCGGCATTGCCCAATTGGCGTTCGATCAACGACTCCATGGTGACGGCGCTGTTTTCGTCAATGGCGAGCTTGGCGAACCTGACCGCTGTGCGCACCTGGGCGGGTGTGAGCCCTCTGCGCTCGGCCAGTTGTGCGGCAAAACCGGGCGACACCGCCACCCCATCAAGTGCCTTGGTGACCAGCGCCTCGCGCGCCCCCGGCGGCGGGCTTTTCAATTCGAGGTGGTACTGGAAGCGGCGCCGAAACGCCGGGTCGATCTGCTCGATGCGGTTGGTGACCCAGATCACCGGCACCGGGTTGGTCTCCAGAATCTGGTTGACCCAGGCCTTGCCGCTCACGCTGCCCGAGAGCGCGCCGTCGCCGGTGTCGAGCCGCGCCATCAATTGCGCGGCGTCGGTGGAAATTGGCGGGAACACGTCTTCGACCTCGTCGAACAGCAGCGCCACCTGCGGGCTGCCTTTCAAGAACACCTGGCTGATTTGCAGCGAGCGGTAGCGGTCGCGGCCACTCAAGGAGTTGCCGTCGCGGTCGGCGTATTCCACTTCATACAGTTCGAGCCCGGCCGATAGCGCCGCCACCTTGGCGAGCTCGGTTTTGCCAGTGCCGGGGGGGCCGTAGAGCAGCACGTTGACACCTGGCTCTTTGCGCGCCACGGCGTTGCGCAAGAGCGAGGTCAGCATCTGCTGGTCGTCGCCGACAAAATGAAAATCAACCGGTGTGAGCTCGCTGCGTGTGGCCGGGCGGGTGAACACCGCCATCAGGTCCGACGGGCCTTCGTAGTGGCGCATCAGCACCGGCGGCAGCTGCTCGCTGACCTTCATCAGGTCGGCGAGGTCGGTGATGTTGTGTTCGGAGATCAAGTTCTCGACCATGCCGGTGCGCTCCAGGCGCGAGCCGGCGCGCAGCGCTTCAGCCACATCTTGTTCGTTGACGCCGGCTACCGCGGCGATGGCCGCATAAGCCTCTTGTGCGTTCGACACCTTGAACTCGACCAGCAGGCCGCGCAAGTCACGCTGGTAGCGCGCCAAGGTGCCGTAAAGCAGCAGCGCACGCTCGGCCGGGTTGAGCTGCAACAGGCCGGCCAGCGCGTCGATGTTCTTCTCGACGAGGGTGGATTCTTTTTTCAGGCTGCGATCCAGCCAGTCGGCGGTGGCGCCGAGCACCGCGAGCAGGTCCTTGGGCGCGTCCTTGATGTATTCGTCGATGTAGAAGAAGAGCGTGCCTTCTTCATAGGGCCCATTCCAGGCGCCGTGGCGCTGCATGAAGGTGCTGTCGTTCAGCGCCTCATGGCCGACCCAGTGTTCGTTGGCCTTGCAGCGGTTGTTGAGAAACACACGCAGCCGCGCCAGCACCGAGGCCGGCCACACCAGGTGTTTGCCGGTGAGCGAGAGCAGGCCGTTCCAGTCGCGCCGCACGTTGAAGCGCCCCGCGTGCCGCACGGTGAGCGTCAGCACGAACTGAGAGCACATGCGGTCGAGCACCGGCGCCTCTTTCAGGCCGGGTGACAACACCACACGGGCGTCTGGGTGAGGGGTCGCCATCTGCACCTCCGGCGGAAAACCGCTTGGGCCATCTTGGCGCACCATGCGCCAAGGGGCAAGCCCCATGCCCCGACAAGGCCTGCATGGCAACCTTACTTCACGGGCGATGAGCCTTGTCGCAGAGAAGGCGGGTGCACGTGCCGCATTTCACGAGTGCGACCCTGGGGCTCTGCTGCCGTCAGTGCATCACCAGGGGGTGCTGCATCAGCGAGGTGTAGCGCTCGATGTAGTCGTCCATCTCTTCTTCCGAGGGCGAGGTTTCGATCAGGGCCTCAACACCTTCCTTGAAGCTCTCAGCCATGGCGCCTTCGATGAAGATTTCTTTGCGGGCGAACTTGTCGACGATCTCGTAGCCGCCGCGCGAGAGTGTTTCGTGGCTCGCCGTGTTGTGGCCGGGAACGTCGAATTCAACGACGACGAAGTTGTCCGAGTTGTAAAGCATCTGCATGGAAGCTTCTCCTTCACCGTTAACTCGGGGTGGCAACGCAATATTCAAGCCGCGTGAGGGCGTCAGTTTGTCCCTTTGAGCCGGGGGGTCAAGAGGTTGGCTCGGCGGTTTGCATCAGCAGCTCCAGCGCCGAGCCCTCGCTGGTGAGACGCGCCCGCGCCGGCAGGTAATGCAGGCTCGGGGCCAGCCACACCTCGACCCGCGTGTCATGGGGTTTGCGGGGCTCGCGCACCAGCTTGATGGCTTGCACCGGGCTGTCGCCCGTGGCCACCTCTTCAACACCTTGCACCCGGAAGGCCCACACGTCGGCGTCGCCGCGTGCGCCGACCACGTACATCGACAACCGTGCACCGGCAACCAGGCGCTTGGGGTCGGCCGAGGCGATGGCCGCGATCTGGATCATCCAGCTCATGCGGTCTTGTGCACCGGGCAGCAGCGGGTATTCGGTGCTCGGCCCGGAAAAGGTGATCTTGCCCGCGCCGCGCTGAAAGTTGGCGGCCAGCTCGCTCTTGCCGCGGCGTTTGTCGGTGTAACGAACCGGGGCGAGTCCGGCCGCGTCAAACCCGCCCTCACTGACCCAGGTGAGGATGTTGAAGCCCGCCATGCGGCCGTCAAGCCGGGCCACGTAGCCCTTGGCGCCGGGGCGCCAGGTCAGGTCGCCCGTGCCACGCAGGGCGCCGCTGTGCATGTTGTAGTGCAAGTTCATGGCCGGTGGGATCTGGGTGCGGTACTGCGGCAGCTCGTCTTGCGCCGCGGCGGCCACCTGGGTGGGCTCGGCGGTCGTTTGTGCCGTTAACGCGGCGGCGACCAGCACGGGCTCGGCGGGCACGGCCACTTCTTCCTGTGAAGGCGCGGGCTCGGCGGGTGGCGTGGTCACACGCCGCGGCGGTGGTGGGGCGGGTTTGGCGACGGCTACCAGCGTGGGCTCGGGGGGCGGTGTCAGCGTGCGCACCTGGACCACGAACGGGCTGCGCGCCGGCGTGTCGGCGGCAAACGAGCTCGCCACGCCCTGCCACAGCACGAGGTGCAGCCAGGCCACGCCCCCGGCCAGCGCCAGCAGCTTGAGCCAGGGCCGGCGGGTGGTTGAGCGGGTGGTGGGGGCTGAATGCATGCGTTGACAATACGGGATGTGGCCATCCTAGCCAATTGAGACCTTGAGAAGACCATGAAACTCGCAAGCTACAAAGACGGATCGCGCGACGGCCAGCTGGTCGTCGTCTCACGTGACATGGGCACCGCCCATTACGCCACTGGCATCGCCACGCGCATGCAGCAGCTGCTAGACGACTGGAACTTTCTGTCGCCCCAGCTCGAAGACCTGTACACCACGCTCAACCACGGCCGTGCACGCCATGCTTTTTCTTTCGACCCTGCCATGTGCATGGCGCCGCTGCCGCGCGCCTACCAGTGGGCCGACGGCTCGGCCTTCATCAACCATGTGGAGCGGGTGCGCAAGGCACGCCATGCCGAAGTGCCCGAAAGTTTTTACACCGACCCGCTGATGTACCAGGGCGGCAGCGATGATTTCCTCGGCCCTTGCGACAACATCGTGGTGCCGAGCGAAAAGATGGGCATCGACTTCGAGGCCGAGGTGGCGGTGATCACGGGTGACGTGGCCATGGGCACCAACGCCGACGAAGCGCTTGAGGGCATTCGACTCTTAATGTTGGCCAACGATGTGAGCCTGCGCAACCTCATCCCCGCCGAGTTGGCCAAGGGGTTCGGCTTCTTTCAGAGCAAACCGGCCACCGCCTTCAGCCCGGTGGCGGTGACGCTCGACGAAGTGGGCAGCGCCTGGAACGGTGGCCGCCTGCACCTGCCGCTGCAAAGCACTTGGAACGGCAAGCGTGTGGGCCTGTGCGACGCCGGCCCCGAGATGACCTTCCACTTCGGGCAGCTCATTGCCCACCTCTGCAAAACGCGCAACGTGCGCGCCGGCAGCATCATCGGCAGCGGCACGGTGAGCAACAAAGACTGGACCCGCGGCTACTCGTGCGTGGCCGAAAAGCGCGCCATCGAGACCATCGAAAGTGGTGAGCCCAAGACCGAGTTCATGAAGTTCGGCGACACCATCCGCATCGAGATGAAGGGGCTGGACGGGCAGACGGTGTTTGGGGCGATTGATCAAGCGGTGACGGCGCTCAGCGTATGAGGCGGGCCGAGCGCCGGGCCGCTCCCAAGCCGGCCAGCATCACTTTGGGCGAGTGGCGGTCATCCACATGAATGAGTTTCCTCGCACGCTCAAGATCGCCACGGTCTGGCTGCTCGTGGGCGTGGCGGTGTTCCTCGGCATTCGCACCTGGGAGCACCAGCAGCGGCAAAGCCGCTTCCAAGCGACGGGCGGTGTGATCGAGATTCGCCGTGGCCCCGATGGCCACTACCACTGGCCAGGCAGCATCAACGGCTTGGAGGTCGATTTTCTGATCGACACCGGCGCCACCGGCACGGCCATGTCGCAGGCCATGGCGCGTGAGCTGAAGCTCGAAACCGTGGGCCGCGTGCGGAGCAACACCGCCGGCGGGGTGGTCACTGGCGAGGTGGTGCGGGCCGACGTGGTGTTGCAGGGCGGCGTGCGGGTCGAGCGTCTGGCCATCACCGCGCTGGCGGGTTTGAGCGACCGCCCGCTGTTGGGCATGGACGTGCTCGGCAAGCTGCGCTGGCAACAACGTGATGGCCTGTTGACCATCGACACCGGGGCATCGCCATGAGCACCACCCGCCGTTGGCGCGGCGCGCTGGCGGTCGCCTGCTTCTTCACGGGCTTGCAGGCGCTGGCACAAGCCCCTGCGCCGGCCGACTGCCCACCGCAGGCCAGCATGCCCTCGGCCGAAGAGCGCGCCAAGGCGGCCGAGCAGGCCCGCGACCGCGGCTTTCTCTGGCGCGTGACCAAGGGTGGCAACAGCTCCTATCTCTACGGCACCATTCACCTTGCGCGCCGCGACTGGATGTTTCCTGGCCCGCGGGTCAGCGCCGCTTTGCGCGCGAGCCAGGTGGTGGCGCTGGAGCTTGACATCACCGACGCCGCCTTGATGCAGCGCTTGCAAGCCGGCCTGGCACCCAAGCCCGGCGAGCCGGGTGCGCTGTTGCCCGATGACCTGGCCGCCCGCTTGCGCACGCAGTTGCGTGTGGCCTGTGCCCCGAACGAGATGCTCGCGGCCATGTCGCCCGAGATGGTGGGCGCCTTGCTGGTGATGATGTCGGCGCGCCGTGATGGGCTCGACGCCAACTACGGCATCGACCCCGCGCTCGCCCGCCTGGCGCGGCGCCAAAAGAAGACCGTGGTGTCGCTTGAAACGCCCGAGTTGCAGTTGAAGCTGATGCGCAGCCAGTCGGCCACCGACCTGCGCGAAAGCCTTGAAAAACTGCTGTCCGACCTGGAGCAAGACCGCACCCGCCCGCTGCTGCTGCGGGTGGCCGAGGTGTGGGCCGAAGGTCGTGACGGCGAGCTGGAGCGCTACCGCGAGTGGTGCGATTGCGCCCACACCGAGCTGGAGCAGGCAACGCTCAAAGCCATGCTCGATGACCGCAACCCTGCAATGGCGGCGCGCATCGATGCGTTGCACAGCGGGGGCCAAACGGTGTTTGCTGCTGTCGGCAGCCTGCACCTGTTCGGCCCCCAGGCCTTGCCGGCGCTGATGGCCCAACGCGGTTACCGCGTTGAGCGCATCAGCTTCAAACCCTGATCAGGTACGGCACCGGGCCGCCCCAAGCCGGACGGCGCCCCTTGGGGGCTGAGCCCGGACACAAGTAGTCCTGAGGACTGCTTGTGCCTGGCGAAGAGCTGGGCCGCTGGCCCAGCGCGGCCTGCAAGGCGGCAGCGCAGTGAGTGAGGGGCTCAATTGATATTCAGCGTGTAGGTGCCGGCTGTCGCACCCGTGCCGCCGCTGTAGTAACGCACCCGCACGTAGTAGGTGGCCGCCGCGCTGCCGCCATTGGTGATGCCCACGCTGTCGACCAGCCCCGTGCTCCTGATGCTGCTGCCCACTTGCCGGCCGCTGCTGCTGTAGATGTAGAGGTCGTAGTCTGAGCTGGCATTGGGGGTGAGCCGGCTGGTGAAGGTGGTGCGTGCGGGCACGCTGACCCGGAAGTAGTCGGTGTCGCTGCTGCTCGCCACGGTGCCGTTGATGGTGGTGCCGCGGGTCACGGTTTGTGCCGTGCCGGTGGTGTTGTTGGGCTCGACCTCGTTGCCCGGTGGCGGGGGAGGCGGTGGAGGTGGGGGCACACCGCCGGCTGCATCGACCGCCGCGTTGGCATCGACGATGCCGGTGCCGCATTGCGAGCAGGTGGCCGGAAAGGCGCGCGCCGAGGCACGCAGGCGCGTCGACACTTCATCGGGCGTGAGAGCCGGGTTGCGCGACAGCATCAGCGCCACCACACCCGCCACGTGGGGCGCGGCCATCGAGGTGCCCTGGTAGTAGGCATACGTGTCGGCACCTGGCGAGGTGGCGCCGTTGTTGAGTGTCGACAAGATGCCGTTGGCCGCGCCGCTGCGCACGTCGCCGCCCGGGGCGGCGACTGAGACCACGCTGCCGTAGTTGGAGTAATAGGCCCGCCCGCCACTGCGGTTGGTCGCTGCCACGGCGATCACGCCCGCGCAGCTGGCGGGTGAAAAGTTGGCCGCGTTGGCGTTGCTGTTGCCGGCAGCCACCACCACCACCGCGCCGCGGCTGCGTGCGCTGTTGATGGCGTTTTGCGAGGTCGTGTCGCACGCGCCCGAGCCCCCGAGCGAGAGGTTGAGCACCCGCGCCGGGTTGGCGTTGGCGGGGATGCCGCCCACCGTGCCGCCCGAGGCCCAGACGATGGCGTCGGCAATGTCCGAGGTGTAACCGCCGCACTTGCCCAGCACGCGCACCGGCACCACCCGCGCGCCATAGGCCACGCCGGCCACGCCGCTGCCGTTGTTGCTGACGGCCGCGATCGTGCCGGCCACGTGGGTGCCGTGCCAGCTGCTCGATTGGTCTTGCGACGGGCTGCCGCCGCCGCACTCGCCGGCCTGAATGGCGTCGCCGGGGTCTTGTGGGTTGTTGTCGCGCCCGTTGCCGTCGTTCGAGACAAAGGTGTTGGCAATAAGGTCATAGCCCGGCAGGATGTTGGCCGCCAGGTCGGCGTGCGGGCGGTAGCCGGTGTCGATCACAGCGGTCACCACGCCCGTGCCGGTGGATTTGTCCCAGGCACTCGGCAGGTTCAGCCCGCCGGTGGCTTCGAAGTAGTGCCATTGTTGGCCGTACTGCGTGTCGTTGGGGGTGAGCTGGGCTTGCAAGATGCGGTCGGGTTCGGCGTATTCCACCGACGGGTCAGCCGCCATGATGTCGCGCGCCAGCTGCGCCACGCTGGCCTGGGGCAGCGCGCGGTCAAGGCGTATCACCTGGGTGTCGAACGAACCCACCCGCACCAGCTGCAGCTGCAGCCCCAAGCGCGCGGCCACGTCTTGTGCGCCTCGGTGCAGCAGGGCGCGGTCGGTGGCGCCGGCGGTGGCAGTGCTGCCGGCCACGCCGCTGCGGTATTTGATGATCAGCCGGTTGGTCGGCCGCTCGGCCGCGACACTCACCGCCTCCGCCGTCGGGCCGCCGGCGTGCGCCAGCAGCGGCACACTCAAACTCAGTGCGATCAGAGCACCCAGAATGGCTTGTGGCCGGGTGATGCGCTTGTCATGCAGACTCATGGTTCATCCTTGTGAAGTGAACGGTTGGCGCTGACGAAAGATCAGCCAACGCAGGGTCGGGCAAGTCAGCGCTCGCGTCACCTGCTACAGCTTGCAGGTTGACGCCGACCACGGCGGGGGCATCGCATGCACAATCGGCGGCACACGCCCAAAACGCGGGTTTCAGGAGACACAGCACCATGGCCGACACATCCAACTTCACCAAGATGGTTCCCGGGTTCGACTTCCTGCAAGGCCTGGTCAAGAACGCCGGCTCGGCCTTGCCCAACATCGGCCAGTGGGTGGCCCCCACGCTCAACCCCGAAGAGCTCGAAAAACGCATCGAGGAGCTGCGCACCGTGCAGTTCTGGCTGGAGCAGAACGCGCGCATGCTGGGCGCCACCATCCAGGCGCTGGAGGTGCAGCGCATGACGCTGTCCACCCTCAAGACCATGAACGTGCAGATGACCGACCTGCGCGAGTCGCTCACCATTCGTCCGCCCGGCGCTGCGGCTGGGGCGCCAGAGGCTGCCGCTGTTGGCACCAAGAGCGCACGCAAACCCGGCGCGGCGGCCGAGCCCGCGCCCCAGGCGGTCGACCCGATGCAGTGGTGGGGCGCCCTCACCAAGCAGTTCACCGAACTGGCCGCGGGTGCGATGAAAGAGAGCGCCACCGATGCGGCCAAGAACCTGGCCGGCGCAATGATCAAACAATCGTTCGACGCGGCCGGCCAGACCCTCAAGAAGGCCGCTGGTGTGCCGGGCCAGGTGGCGCGCACCGCGGCGCGCACCGCAGCGGGTGCGGCCGCAGGTGCTGCGGGCGCCGCCGTGCGCAAGCGCCCCCCGGCCCGCAAGAGCAAGGCCAAGTGAGCCTGCGGGCGCCCCGCGCGATGAAGCTGTTTGCCCACGCTCACGCCACGCACCCCGACTGGCGCATGGCCGTGGCGCTGGCCGCCGCGCAAATTGAGGCGCAGCGTGCCGACCCGGCTGGGCTTCACATCCACCAGCCCACGCTCGGCTGGGCGTACTTCAGCGACCACTACGCACCACAGGCCAAGGCCTTGCTCACCGAGCTGCAGCAGCGCTGGCCGGGCGTGGCCTGGGTCGGAGCCTCGGGCATCGGTCTCGCGGCGAACGGGGTCGAATATTTCGACGAGCCCGCGCTGGTGCTGATGCTGGCCGACCTGCCGCGTGAGCAGTTCTGCGTGTTCTCCGGCGTGCGGCCGCTCAACCAGGCGCCCGCAGACTTTGTGGCCAACACAGCGCAGATTCACGCCGATGGGCGCACCGCCGACCTGAGCGAGTTGATCGCCGACATGAGCCAGCGCACCGCCACGGGCTACCTGTTTGGCGGGCTGGCCTCGGCGCGCACCCAGCCGCTGCATCTGGCCGACGGGGTGTTCGAGGGCGGCTTGTCGGGGGTGGCCTTCAGCCCGCAGGTGGCGCTGCTCTCGCGTGTGACCCAAGGCTGCCAGCCGATCGGCCCGGTGCGCCACATCACCCAGGGCGAGCGCAACGTGGTCAGCCAGCTCGACGGCGAAGCCGCGCTTGAATGTTTGCTGCGCGACCTGGGCGTGAGCGGGCGTGAGCCACGGGAGGCCTTGCCGCGCATCCGCGAGACGCTGGTGGGCCTGATCGACCGCAGCGACGACGCCTTGTCGCGCCCCGGCCAGTTTGGCGCCGACACGCGGGTGCGCCACCTCGTCGGTATCGACCCGGGGCGGGGCGGCCTGGCCTTGAGCGACGAGGTCGAAGAGGGCATGCAGGTCGCCTTTTGCCACCGCGACACCGAGGCCGCGCGGCGCGACCTGGTGCGCATCTGCAGCGAGATCCGCGAAGAACTCGAACCCGAAACCCTGCCGGTTGAAACCGCGCTGGCCTTGCAAGGTGCCGAAGCCGACCAGGCACCGCACCCGGCGCGGCGCATCGCGGGGGCCATCTACGTGAGCTGTGTGGGCCGTGGCGGCCCGCATTTTGGTGCGCCCTCGGCCGAGCTGGCCATCATTCGCCGCGCGCTTGGTGATGTGCCGCTGGCGGGTTTTTTTGCCTCGGGCGAGATCGCGCGCCGGCACCTGTATGGCTACACCGGCGTGCTGACCGTCTTCTCTGCCTGATGGGGTGCTTGATGAACACGATGACCACTCCCCCTGCCCCCACGCGCGACGAGCGTGTGGCCCGCCAGTCATCGGTGGTCGCCGAGTTGGCCGCGTTGTTGCCACCGCACGCCTTGTTGTGGCATGGCGAAGACACGGTGCCTTACGAATGTGATGGCCTCACCGCCTACCGCGAGCTGCCCCTGGCCGTGGCCCTGCCCGAGACCGAAGAACAGGTCGCTGCCGTGCTGCGCGCCTGCCACAAGCTCGGCGTGCCGGTGGTGGCGCGTGGTGCGGGCACCGGCTTGTCGGGTGGTGCCATGCCACACCGCATGGGCGTGACGCTGAGCCTGGCCAAGTTCAACCGCATCTTGAAGGTCGACCCGCTCGCGCGCACGGCCAGCGTGCAGTGCGGCGTGCGCAACCTCGCCATCAGCGAGGCCGTGGCGCCACTGGGTCTGTACTACGCGCCCGACCCGAGCAGCCAGATCGCCTGCACCATCGGTGGCAACGTGGCCGAAAACTCAGGCGGTGTGCACTGCCTCAAGTACGGCCTGACGCTGCACAACGTGTTGCGGGTGCGTGGCTTCATGGCCGACGGTGAGGCGGTGGAGTTTGGCTCCGAGGCGCTCGACGCGGCGGGCCTCGATCTGATGACGGTGCTGATCGGCAGCGAAGGCATGCTGGCGGTGGCGATCGAGGTGACGGTGAAACTCGTGCCCAAGCCGCAGTTGGCGCGCTGCATCATGGCGAGCTTCGACGACATCCGCCGTGCCGGCGATGCGGTGGCCAACATCATTGCCGCCGGCATCATCCCCGCCGGGCTGGAGATGATGGACAAGCCCATGGTCGCCGCGGTCGAAGGCTTCGTGAACGCGGGCTACGACCTCGACGCCGTGGCCATTCTGCTATGCGAAAGCGATGGCACGCCCGAAGAAGTGGCCGAAGAAATCGGCCGCATGCTCGACGTGCTGGCCGAAAGCGGCGCCACCCGCATGGAAGTGAGCAAAGACGAAGCCCAGCGCCTGCGTTTCTGGAGCGGGCGCAAGAACGCCTTCCCCGCCAGCGGGCGCATCAGCCCCGACTACATGTGCATGGACTCGACCATCCCGCGCAAGCGCCTGACCGACATCCTTTTGGCCATCGCCGAGATGGAACAGAAGTACCAGCTGCGCTGTGTCAACGTGTTCCACGCCGGTGATGGCAACCTGCACCCGCTGATCTTGTTCGACGCCAACGACCCCGACCAGCTGCGCCGCTGCGAACTTTTTGGTGCCGACATCCTGGAAACCAGCGTGCGGTTTGGCGGCACGGTGACCGGCGAGCATGGTGTGGGCATCGAGAAACTGTCGTCGATGTGCGTGCAGTTCTCGCCCTCTGAGCGCGAGCAAATGCTGGCCCTCAAGCGAGCCTTCGATCCCGAAGGCCTGCTCAACCCCGGCAAGGTGATCCCTACGTTGGCGCGCTGCGCCGAGTACGGAAAGATGCACGTGCGCAAGGG
>JBBRFR010000072.1:0-13023 GCA_038241485.1 Burkholderiales bacterium | reverse complement strand
GGAGTTGGTGATCGAGACCACCTTGTTGATCAAGCGGATGCCGGCCGCAATGTCGCGCGGCTGGCGCAGCGTCATCAGGTTGCGAATCAGGTCACCGCCGACACAGCCGACCAGCGCCACTTTCACGGAGGCGGCGTCGCGGCCAAAGCCAGAGCCCGTGACGCGGCTCGGGCGGTAGTTGGGGCAGACATAAGCCACCGACGAGCTGGCCAGGCACATGTCGATGGACAAGCCACCGGGGTTGTTCTGGTTGATCACGTCGGCCACTATGATGTTGACCAGGCTGTTCACCAGCGTGACGGTCAGCTCGATGATGTTGGCGCGCGCGGTGCCCGAGAGGTCGGTGAGGATGGAAAACGCAAACGCCGAAAACGGGTAGATCTGCACCGGCTGCGCACCGGCATACATGGCCCGGGGCGTCGTGGCCCGGCCCACCGCACGCGGCAGGTTCGAGCCGGCCGGTGAGCGCAAGCCCGCCGTCGTCACGGTGGCCAACACCTCACCCGATTTGCGCTTGATGGCGTCGAGCAACAGGGGTAGCTCGGTGCCCACCTGCTGATTGATCGCAGCCTCTTGCTGGGCGGCACCCAGCGCGCTCAGCCGCAGTGCCTGCAAGGCCGCAAGCGATTGTTTGTAGGCATCGGCAGCGCCTTGCAGCGCGTCGATCGATTCCTGGGTCAAGGCGGCGGCGTTGGTGGCCTCGACTTGCGTGCGAGCGCTGCGTATGCGCGTGACCACGGCTGCGAGTGCGCTGGCAAATTGCGCATCTTGCGGGCCGGTCACAAAGCCGCGCGCCGTGAGCAGCGCGGGTGTGACCAGCGAGCCGTTGGGGGGCGCCATCGCCTGCGTGGCGCCCAGCACGGTCGTCGTGAAGTCGCGGTTGGCATTGACAGCTTGCAGCGCAGCGCGCGCCTGGGCCAAGCCAGCGGCGTCGCCGTTCTGACTGGCCAGCGCGGCGGCAGCCAGCAGGCTTTCCAACTGGCCGGCGTACTGGCTGGCCTTGACCGTGACGGCTGCGGTGCCGCTCGGCAACACCATCACCTCTTTGCTGGCGGTGACGGAAGAGCCTGCGATGGACACCGTGATGCGGTAGCGCCCGCCGGTCTCCTTGCCGTAGTTGGGGTCGGTCGGGTCGCCGTCGGCAAACTCACCGGCCGGGTCGATTGTGTAGTTTTGATCGAGCAACCGTTTGACGAGCTTGGGGAAGCTCACGCTCATGCCATTGATCACCGGTGCGTTGCCGGTGACCACGCCCAACGGGGCCACCGATACGCTGAACTGAAGGTCGTCGTTGTCGAGCAGTGCACCACCCGCGTCGCGCACCGTGGGTGACACCGAGATGCTGCCGTCGGGTGCAACGAATGGCTCTGACAACCCGAGTTCCATCGTGTTCGGCCCTGCGATCGACGCGCCCGTCACCGTCCAGAGCAGCGAGGCCGGGTTGAAGGCAACCGATCTGTCTTGGCGAATGACGAAGGTGTCGGTGCTGGTGAGCGTGGCGCCTTCGGCCAGGTCACCCAGCACCACCGAGGCTTTCAACACCTGCGTGGCCGGCGAGCTGCTTTGCACCGTGGCTTGTGCGGTCGACAACGCAGGCGTGCCATTGCGCACCGTGATGCGGTAGGTGTAGTCGAAGCTGGTGCGACCCGAGCGCACCGAGCTCACGAGTTGCTGGCCGGTGATCTCGGCAGCAGCCTGGGCGAGCGATGGCATCAGCACCGCGAACACCGCCAGGGCCGACGCGAGCGCGGCAAACAGCGAACGGCAACGCGCGATCATGCTGCTGCTCCCAGATTTTTGGCACGTGCACGCGACCCGAAGGCACCGGCACACAACCCCAACAGCAGCAAGGCAGCAGGCGCCGGCAAGGGCACGGGCGATGGGGTGACCGAGGTGATGCCGGAGTGCACTGTCTGGAAGGGCTCGGAGAGCACCAGGTCAAACCGTTGTGCGCCCGGCGTCAGGCCCGCCAGGTAAGAGAAGGCGACGGAGAAGCCTGAAATCACGCTGCCGGCCGGCACCGGGCCCGACAGGTTCAGCGCATCAAAGAAGCCTGCATCGGGCAGCAGCGGATCGGGCTGCACAACCTGCGGGTTCCAGCCTGCGGGTGTGGCGAGGGCGGTGATCCCGGTGACGCCAGCGGCGTCGAAGTAGACCGTGAACTCATCGAAGTTCTCGGCCGGGTCGATGTTGCTCAAGGTGTAGTCGTAGCGCCAGACATCACCCCCCAAGGCCGTCAACGAATACTCGACCATCGCGGCTTGCGCCGTTGAAACACACGCAAGGCTTGCCAGCAGCAGGCCACTGACCCACCGAACCCAATTTTTTTTCATCACTCCCTCGCCCTTTTTTGAATCGATAGGGCGCACACAAAGCGTGCGCTTAAGCGAAATCAGTCTGACGCGTGACCGTGACACCCCCAAGGCGCTGTACCCAGCCCCTTTGGCTGCGCACCGAGACCGGTTGGCGGCTTCAAAGCGCACCCATGCCGGGCGTCACGATGCGCGCCAGGCGAGTGCATTCACGATCCGGAATAACCAATCGGTTTTCTCGTGAATTTTCCAGACTACGATGGCGCCGCCATCGCACCACTTGGCCCTTCAACCACCCGCCCAGGAGCGCAACATGAGCACATTCGTTCAGACCACCTACCGTGTCGCCGATTTCGGTATCCCCACTGATTTGCTGGGCGCAGGCACCTCGCTCGAAAACCCATACGCCTACGACAGCGCCGCACGCGAACTCAAGCTGATGGCCGAACAAGGCCTCGTCAAAATCGTGGACGAACGCGTGCGCCGGGGCGACCACGAGCAGTTGATCAACCACATCCGGTTTTCCCGCCTGCGATAAGGCTCGCGTGGTGGCTGCACAAGCCCATCACTCAAATGTCATGCGCGCGGCGTAGCGTGTGTTCTTGCGGCTGAACTCGTCGCGCAGCAAGCACACCCGCATGAGAATCGCCATCGTTGCAGACAGTCATCTCGCCGAGCGCGCGCCCGAGTGCGTGGCGAACTGGAAGGCCGCCGCAAGCGCCGTTGCGCGGCTGCGGGCCGACCTCACCGTGCACCTGGGCGACATTTCGCTTGACGCTCAGATGCAGCCCGAGGACCTGCGTTTCGCCAAAGAGCTGGCAAACGCTTGGCCCACACCCATGCGCTTCGTGCCCGGCAACCACGACATGGGTGATGGCTCGGGCGAATCGCCACTCGACCCCAAGCGCCTCGCCGCCTACGAAGGGGCCTTCGGCGCAGGCCATTGGGCCCACAGCGCCGGGCGGTGGGAGCTGATCGGCATCAATGCACAACTGCTCGGCTCCGACACACCCCAAGAGCATGCGCAGTGGCAATGGCTGGAAGACCACGCAAGGCAGATGAAGGAGCGGGAGCACAGTGTCTTGTTCCTGCACCGCCCCGTGCTCAGGCCCAGCGCCAACGAACACCACCGCACAGGCCGCTATGTGGCACACGCAGCGAGTGAACGCCTGCTCAGCGGGCCTTTGCGCCACACGCTGCGTGCGGTCGTCTCGGGGCACACCCACCAGTACCTGGATCGCACCGTGGCTGGCGCGCGCCACCTCTGGCTGCCATCGACCGCCTTCGTGCTACCCGACGAGATGCAGGTGCGTGTGGGCGAAAAATTGGTGGGCCTGGGCATGCTGGAGCTGGGTGGCTCGTCGGTGTGGTTCGACCTGTTGTGCCCCGACGGCATGCGGCGCCACCAGCTGAGCGAGCTGGGCTTTTATGCCCCACCACACCGGCACACCACAGAAGTTGAAACCCAGCGCTGACTGACGCGCACAGCCCGTTCGGCCTATCTCGCTGCGGCGCGCTGTCACGGGTGCGTCACGGCGCCCGCATAGCCTCCAGAGCCGCCGGCGGCAACGCCCATAGACCGACACACCCGAGGAGATTTCATGCGCAGAACATTGTTCACACTGGCCCTGGCCGCCACGGCCAGCCTGTTGCCCACCCTGGCCCTGGCGGAGCGTGGTGACGACGACCACAAGCACTCGCACAAGAACCAAAGCGTTCAGCTGGGCCCGCGCCCCTTCTTCCTGGTCAACGACATGGTCGACAGCCCGCTCAAGCAGCGGCTGATGGCATGCACCCACAAACGTTCGTTTCAGAGCAGCGAGTTTTCGATCGGCCACCGCGGCGCGGCCTTGCAGTTCCCTGAGCACACCCAAGAGTCTTATGAAGCAGCGGCCCGCACCGGCGCCGGCATCGTCGAGTGCGACGTCACCTTCACCAAAGACAAGGAGCTGGTCTGCCGGCACGCACAGAACGACCTGCACACCACCACCAACATCTTGGCCACGCCCTTGGCTGAGAAGTGCATCAAGCCCTTCACACCGGCCACCATCGATGCCAACGGCACGCTGCTGACCCCCGCCAGCGCCGAATGCCGCACGAGCGAGATCACGCTGGCCGAGTTCAAGACACTGCGCGGCAAGATGGATGCCTCCAACCCGCGCGCACGCACGGTGGCCGAGTACCTGGGTGGCACGGCCCCCTTCCGTACCGACCTTTATTCGGGCCCGAGCAGCGGCACGCTGCTGACCCACAAAGAAAGCATTGAACTCTTCAAACAACTCGGCGTGAAGATGACGCCTGAGCTCAAAAGCGCCAGCGTGACCATGCCCTTTGAAGGCTTCACCCAAGAGGCCTATGCACAAAAGATGATCGCCGAGTACAAGCAAGCCCGTGTGCCGGCACGCCACGTGTGGCCGCAGTCGTTCAACAAGAACGACGTGCTGTACTGGGTGCAAAACGAGCCGGCCTTTGGTCGCCAGGCGGTCTACCTGGACGACGCCAACACCCCGGCCGACCTGCCCAGCGCCGACGAGCTGGTCGCGTACCGCGCGCAAGGCATTCGCATCGTGGCGCCGCCGGTCTTTGCGCTGCTGAGCACCGACGGCAACGGCACCATCGTGCCTTCGCAGTACGCGCTCAACGCCAAGAAGGCCAAACTCGACATCATCACCTGGACGCTGGAGCGCTCGGGCATCTTGGCCGATGGCAACAACGGCTTCTACTTCCAGACCTTCGACAGCGCCATCCAGCGTGACGGCGACGTGATGCAGGTGCTCGACGTGCTGGCCGACCAGGTGGGTGTGATCGGCGTTTTCTCTGACTGGCCTGCGACGGTCTCGTTCTATGCCAACTGCATGGGCTTGAAGTAAGACGGCCAAGCGGTCGGGCAGTCTCGGCGGGCATTGGAAGGCACACAATGCCCGCATGACGACCCAAGCTCCTTCTGCATTCCGCCCCCTGACCGGCACCTTCGAACCTTCGGCCATCCAGCAGCTGCCCGATGGGCGCTTCTTGGTGGTCGAAGACGAAAAAGAGCACCCGCTGAGCCTGGTCACGATCAGTACCGACGGGCGCGTTGAGCACACGGCGCTGACGCCGGGGCTGCTTCAGATGTTCAGCGAGTTCTGGAAGCTCGACGATCTGGAAGGCCTGACCCTGGGCCGCACCGGCTTTGTCTACGCCATCACCTCGCACTCGCGCAACGACGACGGCGAAGAAAAAAAGTCGCGCGAAAAGCTGGTTCGTTTCCGCATCGAGGGCAAACAAGTGACCGACCCGATGGTCGTCGGCGGCTTGAAGCGCGCCTTGACCGCGAGGCACCCGGTGCTTGCAGAGGCCGCCAAGGTTCGCGAGGTCAAAACCCGCGGCGGGCTCAACATCGAAGCCCTGGAGATGACGCCCGACCAACAGCGGCTGTTGATCGGTTTTCGCAGCCCGCTGAACGGGGGCCGCGCCATCATCGCGAGCATCGACAACCCCACAGGCATCTTCGATGCAGGCGAGGCACCGCGCGTGAGCACGGCGCTTGTCGAGCTCGACCTCGGCGGCCACGGCATTCGGGGGCTGTCTTACATACCGGCCCTCGGCGAGTACCTGGTGATCGGTGGGCCGGTGTCGCGCGAACCCGCGCACTTTGATCTGTGGCTCTGGAGTGGCCAGCAAGGGGCGCCGGCACGGCGGGTCACGGTGGTGGGCCAGGCGGGGCTGGAGCACGCTGAAGGCGCGAGCCCGGCCGTGATCGACGGCGTGGAGCGAATCGTCATCGTCAGTGACGATGGCAACCGCAAAGCGGGGCGCCACGCCAACTACGTGGTGCTCGCACCAAACCAGCTGAAGACAGCCCCGTAAAAGCGAGAGCACGACGGCTTGACCAGCCGGTGTGAAAGACTTCGCCGGCACGATGGCTGCCCGGCGCTTGCGAGCCTGCGGTGAAGTCGATCCAACACAGAGGCCTCTCATGACCATCTCATACGGCGCACACAAGCATGGGCTGCTGTGCGGCTATCTCTTCGGGCCGACATCTGGCGCACAGGCCATCGGGCTGGACGAAGCCATCGAGTGGCTGCGCACCACGCCGGCCGACAGCTCGCAGTTCATCTGGCTGCACTTCGACCTGACCGACGCGTCAGCTCAGGGCTGGATGCAGGCGCAGCTCTCGCTGCCGCCCGAGTTTTTCGAGGCGCTGCGCGAAGGCTCGCGCTCAACCCGCATCGAAGACGCCCAAGACGCGCTGATCGCCGTGGTCAACGATGTTGCCTACGAGTTCGCCTTCGACCCCTCGGAGATTGCTTCGCTGTGGATGAGCGTGAGCGAGCGTGTGGCCGTCAGCGCCAGAGCCCACCCCTTGCGCTCGATCGACCGGCTGCGCGAGGCCGTCAAGAACGGCGTGCGCTTTGACTCGTCGATGGCCTTGCTCACGCACCTGATGAACGACCAGGGCGACGTGCTGGTACGCATCGTGCGAGAAGCCACCCTCAAGGTCGACGGCATCGAAGACAGTCTCTTGCGCGGGCGCCTGGGGCAGCGGCGCTCCGAGCTGGGCAAGCTGCGCCGCGTGTTGGTTCGTTTGCAGCGTCTGCTGGCGCCCGAACCGGCGGCACTTTTTCGGCTGCTGCGGCAACCGCCACCGTGGATCGCCGCGCACGACCTCGACGAATTGCGCCAATCAACCGAAGAGTTTTCGATGGTGTTGCAAGACCTGGCCGCCTTGCAGGAGCGCATCAAGCTGCTGCAAGAAGAAACCTCGGCCCAGGTGAGCGAGCAGACCAACCGCAGCCTCTTCACCTTGACCATGGTCACGGTGCTGGCGCTGCCCATCAACATCACGACCGGCCTCTTCGGCATGAACGTGGGCGGCATTCCGTTTGCCGAAAGCCGCTCAGGCTTCTTTCTGATGCTGCTGATCGTGGTGGCGTTCACCGTGGTGGCCGGCTTGCTGGCGTTTCGGCGCAAGGACTGACCTGTACCGATGGGCCGCCTTTCTGAAGCGGTCATCGCCCAGGCCCACCACCATCCATGCGGCCATGGAGCTGGCCGCAGCGCCACCACAACGCGACAGCGCCAACACGCGGGTGGCAGCCCAACATGATGGATGCACCAAGCAAAAAGAGCACGATGCTCAGCACCCACTGTGTCAGCCGGTATGTGTTGCGGGGGCCCCTCCCCCTGGCACCACGCCGAGTACACGGGCGCACCTGGTCGAACCGGCACCCCGGTGCCGGCAGCCCGGCCCAACTGAGCTCGCGCAACGGCTCGGGCCAAGGCTCAGCCGGCAGGCGCGATGGCACCGTCGGCAGGGCCTGCCACAACCACCTGGTTGCGCCCGCGCCGTTTGGCTTCGTACAAGGCCATGTCGGCTGCCTCGATCAGCTGCGGCGCGTGGGTGTCCATGTCGGGCACCATGGCCGCCACCCCCAGGCTGATGCTGAGCTTGCCGAGTGCGGACTTGGCGTGCGGCTCCTGCAGCGCTTCCACTGCAGCACGAACCATCTCGGCCACGACCAGAGCGCCAGCGACATCTGTACCGGGCAAGAGAATCACAAACTCTTCGCCGCCGTAGCGTGCCACCAAGTCAAGCCCGCCGCGCCGGCCAGTGGCCAACACACGTGCCACCCGCTGCAGACCCGAGTCGCCACCCTGATGGCCGTAGTGGTCGTTGTAGAGCTTGAAGAAATCGATGTCGGCCAGGATCAGGCTCACGGGCGTGTGGGCTCGCAGCGCTCGCAGCCACTCGGCATCGAGTGCTTCATTGAAGCAGCGCCGGTTCGACAGGCCGGTGAGCGCGTCGGTGCGGCTCAGTTGCTCGAGCTGCAGATTGGCCTCTTCAAGCGCCACGGTTCGCTCGGCCACCTTGCGCTCCAGCGAGGCATACAGCAAGGCGTTGTCGAGGGAGACCGACATCTGGCCCGCGATCAGCATGATGGGATCGAGGCTTTCCCTGCTGAAGGCCGCACGGTGCAGGTGGCTCTCTAGCATGAGGACAGCGCGGAACTCGCCGTGGCTGAGGATGGGCGCGCACAACAGCGAGCACTGATCCAGGCGGGCCATGTAGGGGTCGCTGGAGAAGCGGTCGTCATGTTTTGCGTCGTCGAGCACCAGCGTCTCGCGCGTGCGCTGCACGTAGCGCACCACCGACAGCGCCAGCTCGCCTCGCTCGCCGGCTTGTTCGACCGACACCGGTGACATGCCCTCGCCGAGCGAGCCGGCCAGGAACCAGCCTTGTTGATCGTCGGGGCGCACCACCAAGTGCACGGCGGTTGCCCCCGTCAGGGTGCCCAGCACCTTGCCCAAGCGATCGGTCAGCCGCGCGAGGCTGGTCTCAGAGCTGAGGGCCTGGGAAGCCCGCAGCACAGCCAACATATCGACCACGTCGGTGGACAGGTTGGTGCTGTTGAGACGTTCGTTCGCGCGGCGCAGGCCATGGCCAGTGCGCAGCACGGGGTGTTGGCGCCGCATCTCACGCACCTTGCCGGCGGCACCCCAGGCCTCGTAGGTTTCGCAGGCATGTATGAGCAGCGGGCGGGCACGTTGCTCCATGCCCTGCTCCAGGTGGAACAGCGCGGCGCGCTCGTTGATCAACGCGCGGTGCCACGGGCGTTGGTGCAAAGCCGCTTCTCGCACGGCTGCGTCGAAAGCCGCGCCAGCGGACCAAACAGAATCTGCCGCCCAGGCCCGTTCGGCCTCGACCCAGCGCAGCAGGTGCAGAAAGTTCTCGGGCGCGTCGGCGGCACGCAAGGCCAGCCAACTCAGGCAGGTGGTGTCGAGTTCTTCAAGCACTGCGCCGCGCGCGTCGGGCTCCAGGCCGCGGGCTTTCTCTGCCAGTGCAACGGCCTGCAACACACGCGCCAGGGCGACGATGTAGTAGCCGGGCACGCGCGCGAGCAGGGTCATGGCCACAGCCGCGTGGGTGGCCAGCGCCGCGCTGTCGTCGAAGATCGCTGCCGACAGCGCACGCACGATGCGGTACGAAGCGCCCGTCGGACTGGGCTGCGCATACTGCTCAGCAAAGGCGGCTTCGTCGAAGGTGTCGTCGGAGAAACCGCCTGGCGATCGGGTCTTGCCCAGCAAGGCCTGCACCAGTTGGTGTCGTGCCTGAAAGCGATGCCCGATATCTGAGCTGCGCGTGCGTTCCGCGAATGCCAGGCCTTCGTTCATCTCGGCGGCCACCATGTCAAGCGTCGGCGCGCAATCGAGCAAAAGGTCGACAGCGAGGTAGGTGTATGCGGCGTAGGTGAAGTTGCCGGCCTGGATGAGCCCCGCGCGCGCCTGTCGGTAATCGGCCACCACGTTTTCGATCGGTTCGATCCAATGCCCGGCGCTGAAGCAATAGTTGGTGCGCGTCATCGCCACGGCCAAGTGGTAACCCCGTGCCTCGCCCACCGCCATCATGTGGCGCGCGCCAAGGTACGCGCCGCGGTAAGCCTGCGGCGCCCCGACCAGCAGGAAGGGCGCGCCGCTGTTGCTGGCCATCAGCCGCTCGTTGGGGCCGTGCTCGATCCACAGCCGCTTGCCCTCGAGGATCAGCCACGCAAAGGCGGCTGGGTCGCAGAAAAAGGCGGCGTTGGCAGTTTGCACCACGAGGGTGGCGCGCGCGGTGACGCCGGGGTCGCACGATTCGGGGCGCTGGAAGTCCTGCAGCTTGTCTTCGCCACTGCTCCACGTCACCAGACGCTGCACGCCCGAAGCCAGGGCAGCGCTCAGGTCAGCCGGCTTTTGCAGCCCCAGCTCAGCCAGCATCCGAAGCCCAAGTTCCATCGCCTCCTGGTGGCGGCCACGGTCGATCAGGCTGTACATCTGAATGCCGGCCGGCCCAGCCAGATCGATCGGGCTGGTGCAGCGCGCCACGATGGCGGCATAGACGGCGTCGAGTTCGGCCACCTGCGACAGACCATACAAGGCCACGTGATGCTGCACCTGCAGGGTCAAAACCAAGGGGGCGTCGGCAGGCGTTTCGAGCGCTTTGAGCAAACCGATCGCGGCCCCGAGGAAGCGCACCGTCACCCCAAAGTTAAGCACGCGCGCGCGGGCGGCCGCGCGGTGAAACAGGTCAACGACCCGGCGGCATTCTGATGTTTCAACCAGCGCGCCGACCACGCTCAGATATTGCTCGGCGGCGGTGTGCCAAAGGTCGGCATGCGCCGCCAGCCTGCGCGCCAGGAGCAGGTGTTGCTGTGCGCGCCGCGCTTGCGGCATTTGCGCCAACACAGCCTGGTGAATGCGGGCATGGCGTAGCCGCACCACGGCCGGCTGGCCTTCTTGCACGATCAGGCCGTCATCGAGCGAGGGCGCGAGGCGCAGCGCGAGTTCATCGGCAGCCAGCCCGCTCGCGCGATGCAGGGTGTCGAGCGCGACGTCAACGCCCAGGCAGGCCATGACCTCGAGCAGTTCGAGCGCCGGGGGTGCCAGCTGAGCCAGACGCCGGCCGAGAATGTCGGCCACGCCGGCACGGCCGACGTACTGGCGCAGCGCGGCGGCCTCCCATTCCCACCGGCCGTTGTGCGGCAGCAGCAGATCGTCCTCGCGCAGAGCATTGATCAGTTCGACGGTTTCATACGGGTTGCCATCGGTGCGCTCGTGCAGCGCAGCCGCCAACGGGTCTGCCTCCGCGGCCGGCAGGCGCAGCATGGCGCCGACCAGCCGGCCCGACTCGGCCAGAGGCAGGTTGGTGAGGTGCAGGCAAGGTGCGGGGGTGCCCAAGCGCTGCCAGTCCGCCATCAGCACACCCAAGGGGTGGGCGTCATCAACCTCGCTGGGGCGGTACGAGCCCACCACCAGCAGGCCGGGGATGCGGTTCACCGACGTCATGAGCATGTCCAGCGTGCGCATCGTCATGGGCGGCGCCCACTGCAGGTTTTCCATCACCACGAGCAGCGGCCGCTCCGGTGAGGCCACGCTGCGCAACAGATCGACGATGGCCTGGAGCATGCGCGCCTCGGCTTCGCGCGGGTCGCTGACCCTCAGCGCCGGGCGATCTCCCAGCAGCAGCAAGAACTCGGGCAGCCGCGCCGGCCCAGTACCGACATTGCTTCCCAACCCGGCAAGGATGCGCTCGCGCTCGGCGGCAATCTGCTCTTCAGGCAGCGCCAGCAGCAAACGGCCCAGCGCCCGCAAAGACACCACGCCCGCCATGAGCGGGTCTTGCCCGTAGGGGTCGAACTTGCTTGAGACGAACCAGCCTCGGCGTGCGGCCACCATCGGCCTGAGCGCACAAATCAGCGCCGTCTTGCCCACGCCCCCGGCGCCCGCCACGATCAGGCAATTGCCGGCGCCGTCGATTGCCTGTTGCAGAGCTTGCTGCGCCGCGGCCATCTCGGCATCGCGGCCGATCAGGTCGGTGGGTGGCAGCAGGCGCCGGGCGAAGTCGTGCTCGCCCAGGGGAAAGGGCGTGCTGTCGCCGCGCAGCATCGCGGCATGCAGGCGCTCCAGGTCCAGGGCCAGGCCGTGGGCACTCTGGTAACGGTGATTCGGGTCTTTCGCCAGCAAACGCAGAATCAGATTTGACAGCAGTGTCGGCACCTGGGGGTTCACCTGCGCCGGCACATCAGGCGCACGCACCAGGTGGTCGTGTATCAGGTCAAGCAGGTCGCTGCCTTCGAACGGTAGGCGGCCCACCGCCAACTCATACAGCAGCACACCCAACGAATACAGATCGGTGCGCGAATCGACAGAACGCCCGGTGCGCCCCGTCTGCTCGGGCGACATGTACTTCAGCGTGCCGGCAATCGCGCCCCCGCCAGCGGGTTCGGTGGGCTCATCACTGGCGCTGCTCGAGATGTTGAAATCGATCAACGTGGGCGTGTTGGCCGGGCCGCGGATCAGCACATTGGAAGGGTTGATGTCTCTGTGAATCACACCCGCGCGGTGCACATCTGCGAGCACCCGCGACAGCGCGGCGCCAAGTGCCACAACCGCGGAGAGGTCAAGCCCGCCGCTCTGCAGACATTCCGACAGAGGCGTGCCGCCATCGTGCAAGGCCAGCGTGTTGGGGGGCGCGCACACGGTGGCGAGCTTTGCGACGCCGCCAATGCCCTGCAGGCGCGTCAGGATGCTGGCCTCGCGGCGAAGGCGCTGCACGGCCTCCGCCCCGAAAGCCTGTTTGAACATGATGCGTTCGCCATCCCCCGCTGAGCTGCAGGTGACCAGGGTTCTCTCGTTGCGATACACGACCTGCTCGGCCGGCGCCAAACGCTCGGGAGGTAACACAGGGATCGACACGAGGCTCTGCATTGGATTCACGCACGTTTTTCCATGTCGAGGCGACCGACACGCGGGTTCGGCGGGCATGCCTCGCGGATTGCCCTGCTCCGTTATCGACCAGCGGGCGCCGACCTTGAGTGCAAGCTCCCCCGGATTGCCCGTCACCTGTTCTGCACAGCGGATCTTCGGACTGCATTCCAGCGCGATGGGCGAATCCCCAGCAAATTGTTTGCTGCGCGCAGCGCGCCTGCCCAGCCAGGATGTAGAGGTGGACGACATTCACTGCCACCCGATCGAACGACCCGAGCAAAGCCGCGTTCAAACACTTCGACGGCTTCTGGAAATTGGGCCGGCCCGCCAGCTTCTCTTGGTTGCTCAGCGCAATCAACGAAGCGCACAGAGGTTCCTGATTGGGGCTCTGAAAAGGGCTGCGCAAGGCTTCGATCCGCGAAGCGAACCCTGTCCTGAGCCTGTCGAAGGGTCAGCCCGAACGGTGGGTGGGGCAGGGCAGCTG
>JBBRFR010000071.1:0-13063 GCA_038241485.1 Burkholderiales bacterium | reverse complement strand
CAAATGCCCGATATGTGCCCACACTCTGACTCCGACAACGTGCCACTACACAAATTCTCGCTGAAAGCAGCTAAGTCCTTGATTCAATTGACTGCGAGGTCGCCAATCGACCCAAATTCCGAGATCCGTGTCGAACTCGGGTGGCACAGATCCGCAACTGGGTCTTGATCAATCTCGGCCTTGGCGTGCTGGTATTGCTCGTGACGCTGCTGCGCTGGACGGCCTGAATCGGTCGCCGTAGACGTTCGGGCTTCGAGCGTCGGTTAGCGTGAACGTCGAACGGCCGCTCAGGGGCGGTGAACCGGCCTCTCAACAGCAGCCTCAGGCCGCCTGCAGCGTGACGCTGAACTGCGCCCAAGCCCCCGCCTCGCTGGTGGCCTTGATCTGCCCACCCATGCGTTCGACGAGCTGGCGGCTGATGGCCAGGCCGATGCCCGTGCCTTCGGCGTGACTCGCGTCGCGGCCCAGACGGTTGAAGGGCTCGTAGAGCCGCTCCAGCTGTTGCGCTGTCATGCCCGCGCCGCTGTTCCACACCCACAGCTCGACCGTGCCGGGTTCGGCCGCGCGCGCCCCCACCCGCACGATGCCAGGCGAGTCGCTGTACTTGATGGCGTTCGACAACAGGTTGAGCAGGCATTGGCGCAGGCGCAGCGGGTCGGCCATCACGCGTGGCAGGGCGGGGTCGATCTCGCGCTGCACCTTGAGCTGGCGCTCGAGCAGCTGGCTGTCGACCATGGCGAGGCTGCCTTCGAGCAGCTCGCCCGCGTCGAGCGCCTCGCTTTGCAGCTCGACGGCGCCGAGCTCGATGCGGCTCAGGTCCATCAGGTCGGTGATCAGCCCCAGCAGGTGCTGGCCGGCACGTTCGATGTGGGCGATGCGCTCGGCCTGTTGCGGCGTGAGCGGTGCGGTTGGGTCGAGCTGCATCAGCTGCGAAAACCCGATCACCGCATTGAGCGGCGTGCGCAGCTCGTGGCTCACCCGGCCGAGAAACTGCGACTTCATCGCGCTCGCCTGCTCGGCCGCCTGCTGCTGCGCGCGTGCCGACTGTGCAGCCTTCAGCTCGGAGATGTCGACATAGGTGCCGACCACGCGGCGGGCCCGCCCGTCGGAGCTGCGCTCGGCGATCTTGCCGCGGCTGAGCACCCAGATCCAGCCGTGCTGGAAGTGCTGGACGCGAAACTCGTCGGCATAGGGCTCGCTCGGGTCTTTAAGGTAGTCCTTGAAGCGTTGGGCCACCCGCGGCATGTCGTCGGGGTGGCACAGCTCGACGAAGGTCTGCTCCGTCACCGGGCCATAGGCCTGCGACGTGGTGCCCAAAATGTCGGCCCAGCGGCCGCCCAGCACGAAGGTGTGCGCCTGCAGGTCGCGCTCCCACAGGGCAATGCGGCCGGCGTTGATGGCAGTGGCCAGCCACTCGCGTGAGGTTTGTAGCTTGGCGATCATCTGCTCGCGCTCGGCCTGCAGCGCCACCTCGGCGCTCACGTCGATCACCTGCACCATGCGCGCGCGCCGGTCACCAAACTGCAGGTTGTGGCCGCTGATGCGCACGTGAAAGGTCGAGCCGTCTTTGCGGCGGTGGCGCCAGGTGCCGGGCACGGCGGCGCTCGCGCTTTTTTGCACTTCGCGCACCATGGCCTGCATCGCCGGGATGTCTTCAGTGGGGCGAATGTCGGCCAGGCTCATCGTCATGAACTCGTCGTGCGAGTAGCCATAACGGCGCAGCATGGCTCCGTTCACTTCCAGAAAGACCTGGGTCTGACTGTCGTAGACGAACATCGGGTGCGGACTGAGACTGAACAGCTGCTCGTAGTCGGTGCCTGCGGGTGCCTGGGTCGATTTGGCGTCGTCGTCAATGTCGTGCGGCTTGTGTGTGCGCCACCACACCAGGCCCGCCAGGGTCACCGCTGCCAGGGCCAGGCCACCGATCGCAAACAGCGGGTAGCTGGCGTTCACAACACCCCACGTTCGCGCAAGGCGGCTTCTTGTTCGGGCGTGATGCCCAGCTCACGCAACACCGCTTGCGTGTCTTCACCGAGCGTGGGCGCGCGCCGCGTGATGCGCCCCGGCGTGGCACTCAGCTTGGGCACGATGCCGGGCACGTCGAGCGACAAGCCATCGGCCGAGGTGATGCGTTCGATCATCCCGCGGGCGCGGTAGTGCGGGTCTTCGGCGATGTCGCGTGCGGTGTACAGGCGACCGGCCGGCACCTTGGCGGCGTTGAGCGCGTCCAGCACGGCGGCGACGGTACGTGGCCGTGTCCAGTCGCCGATGGCGGTGTCGATCTCGGCCACACGCGCCACGCGGGCGGCGTTGCCCACCAGCGTGGGGTCGTGCGCCCAATCGTCGCGGCCGATGGTGTTCATCAAGCGCGTGAAAATGCTGTCGCCATTGCCCGCCACCAGCACCCAGCCGTCGGCGCAGGCGTAGGCGTTGCTGGGCGCGATGCCGGGCAGCGCGGAGCCAGCCGCTTCACGCACCGCACCGAAGGCGCTGTACTCGGGCAGCAGGCTTTCCATGCAGTTGAAGACGGCTTCGTACAACGCGACGTCGATCACCTGCCCCCGCCCCGAGGTGTGGCGGTGGTGCAGCGCCATCAGGATGCCGATCACCCCGTGCAACGACGCCAACGTGTCGCCGAGGCTCACGCCCACTCGCACCGGCACGCGGCCCGGCTCGCCGGTCAGGTGGCGCAGGCCACCCATGGCCTCGGCCACCACGCCGAAACCGGGGCGGTCTTTGTACGGGCCCGTCTGGCCGTAGCCGCTGATGCGCAACATGATCAGGCCCGGGTTGTCGCGTGCCAGCTCGTCGTAGCCCAGGCCCCAGGCTTCCATCACACCGGGTTTGAAGTTCTCGACCAGCACGTCGCACTCGTTGGCGAGCCGCCGCACGATGTCGCGTGCTTCGGGCTGCTTCAGGTCGAGCGCCACGCTCTTTTTGTTGCGCGACTGCACTTGCCACCACACGCTGGTGCCGTTGTGCAGCAAGCGCCACTGGCGCAGCGGGTCGCCGCTGCCGGGGGGTTCGATCTTGATGACTTCGGCGCCGAAGTCGGCCAATGTTTTGGCAGCGAAGGGGCCGGCGATCAACTGGCCCAGCTCCAGCACGTTGAGGCCCGACAGTGGGCCATTTACAGCAGCAGAGGTGGCTCGAGGCGGCATGGGCGCGATGTTAGTGTCTGAGCCTCGCGCACTTCACCGGAACAAACACCAAGCACCGACTGTTGGGGTGTGCCCTGGTGGCCGCGGCGAAGAGACTGCGCCGCGCGCTGCTCGCCGAACGGGCGTTACGCCGCCCGTTGTTCGATGCTGTAGTTGGCGCCGTCGTACTGCCCCAGCACCTCAATCAGATACGGCATCACTGCCTGCATCTCGTCGTGCAGCGTGTACGGCGGGTTGATGATGAACATGCCGCTGCCTGCCAGGCCAAAGCCTTGCTGGTCGGGCTGCTGTGTCGTCATGCGCACATGCAAGAAGCCCTTGGGCGCCAAGGCCTCCAGCCGCCGCGGCAGCTGCGCCGCTTCGAGCTTGCTGACCTGCGGGTACCAGACCATGTACACACCTTCGGCAAAACGCAGCAGCGCTTCGCGCAGCGCGGCGATCACACGCGGGTAGTCGCCATGGCCTTCATACGACGGGTCCATCAGCACCACACCACGGCGTGACGAAGGCGGCACCTGGCCTTTGAGGCCCTCGAAGCCGTCGGCGTTGTAGACCTCGGCGCCTTTGGCCTCACCGAGGTACGACGCAAGGATGCGGTGGTCGGTGTTGTGCAGCTCGAACATGCGCAGCTGGTCTTGCGAGCGCAGCAGCATCTGCGCAAAGGCTGGCGAGCCGGGGTACTGCTCCATCAGGCCATCGGGGTTGAACTGCTTCACCAGGCCCACGTAGTCGGCCACCATCTCGGGCAGGTCGTCGCGGCCCCACAGGCGGCCGATGCCGTTGATGTATTCGCCCTTCTTCTGCGCGTACTGGCCTTCGAGCGAATAACCACCGGCGCCGGCGTGCGTGTCGATCAGGCGGTAGGGCTTGGGCTTCTGGTTCATGTAGCGCAACACGCGGGTGAGCATCACGTGCTTGAGCACATCGGCGTGGTTGCCCGCATGGAAGGCGTGTCGGTAGGCGAGCATGGTGTGTGAGTTTGCGTGGAAACCGTATTGTCCGCCCCACCGCATGGCCGTCCATCCTGGAGGGTTCAGGGCGCGGTGGTTGGGCGGCGAAGGGCAGCTCGCCCGTGCGGCGTTTTCGGTGGAATGCGCTGAAGCCCGCCTTGCTCTACGGCGGGGGCGCCCAGGGCTACACCGACTACCCGACGCTCGAAGGCGCCGCGGCCGCCTAACGTTTGTGCGCGGCCGTCAGCCGCGAGCGAAACAGCTCCTGGATGCCCACCTCGCGTGGGCCCGGGATCAGCTCGAACTTCTCGCCCGCCTGCAGCGTGCCCGCCACCCGCACAGCCAGGTAGAAGCCGCACCAGCCGTTGGCCGCCATCAGCTTGGTGGCCTGCTTGAAACCCATCGCGGCGTCGAACTTGAAGCAGGGGAAACGCGGCTCGCTCACCGCCAGCTCGCAGTGCGCAAAGCGCAGCACGTCGCCGATCCAGACCTGGTTTTCCAGCAGGCCGGCGAGGGTGAGATTTTCGCCAATGCTGCCCGGCGGCAGGGCTTCGTCCCACAGGGCCACCTTGGCCTGGGCGCGCACGGTCTGCCAGAACGGGTAATGCTCGCAGGGGTAGGCGTAAACCGCTTTGGACAGGCCGCCGTGCACCGACAGGTCAGCCTGCTCGTCGTCGGCCAGGCCCAGCGGATTGACGGCAACCGGCTGCGTCACCGGCTGTTTGCCGATGGCCGTCATGACCTTGCGGCCACCGATCTCGACCTCGCGGGCCAGGCTGACGTTGACACTGAGCAGGGTGTGCGGCATGGCTGGAATCATGCCGCATCGTGGGCCTCAGCGTGGCGCAGGCCGCCAGCCGCGCAGGCTGCCCGCAACCCGCCGGCCCTGGGGCCCAGCGACCCATTGCCCAAACAACTTGGCCGCCGGGTGGTTGACGCGGAAGGAACGCATCACGTGCACCTCGTTGGCCATGCGCGGGTCACCCTCAACCATGATGACCAGCGGCTTGCGCCCGCGCGCGATCCACATTCCCCGTTCGACCAGGGTGTAGGCGTTTTCGGCGAGCGCTTGTTGCAAGGGGTTGCCCTTGCTTTCGACAAACCAGGGTGCACCCGGCGACACCTTGGCCGCACGCCACAGCGCCAGCGAGCCCAGGTGCGCGCCGCTGCCGACGGGAGCGCCAATGAAGCGGGCTTTGGCCTCGGCGATCTTGGCCAGGGCAACCGCGATGTCGGGTTCTTTGGCGATACCCACCGGGTCCTTGGCCTTCTTGCCCACCCCTTCGAGCGGCCCGATCAGCACAAAGTCGCCCACCGCGACCTTGCGGCGATCGTGGGCCAGGCCCTGCTTTTCGAGCTTGAGTTCCAGCTCCGGCGTGTTGGTCATGGCGGCGTCGATCTCGCCACGCTCCAGGGTGTCGAGCAAAGTGGCGCTCAGGCCCGGCACCAGCTGCACCGCCACTCCGGTGTCGCGCCCGAAACTCTTTTGAAACTGGCTCGCCAGACCTGAATCGAACAGCGCCTGCTCCACGCCGAGGCGCATCGGGTCTGCCAAGGATTTGCGCTGCGCGGCATGGGCGGCGGGCCAGAGGGATGCGGCCAATACGGCCAGGATTGAGCGGCGATCAAGCGTCATGCGGTGATCTTACGGCCGCGATGACGCCCGGCGCCAAGCCGCTTCAACCCGGCCTTGGGCACAAGTTCACAGACCTCCGGCATGGCGTCATGCAAAAGTTGCATGACCCCCCCTGAGACCCGGTGGTTACGGCCGGATTACATTGGCATGACAATGTTTTTGACTGTCCGTGCCAGCTCAAAAATGAGGCACACGCGGTATGGGGCGAGCCCCCTGAAACCTGTCTTCAGGTGAACAAAGAGGCTCGCCCGATCCCGCTTTTAACTTTGATGATTGGACTGAACCATGAACCGACCCGTGATGGAGGGCTTGCGCTTGAACGTGCCCGCCTATGTCAAACATGACCGACTCGTAGCCTGGGTGGCCGAGGTGGCCGCGCTCACCGAAGCACGTGATGTGTATTGGTGTGACGGCAGCAAAGAGGAGTACGACCGCCTGTGCGCCCAACTCGTGGCCGCCGGCACCTTCAAGAAGCTCAACCCCGAGCTGCGCCCCAACAGTTACTTGGCTTGCAGCAGCCCGAGCGACGTGGCGCGTGTCGAAGACCGCACCTACATTTGCAGCCAGAAAAAAGAAGACGCCGGCCCCACCAACAACTGGATGGCCCCGGCCGAGATGCGAGAGCTGCTGCAGACCGCAGACAAGGCGCTCTTCAAAGGTTCGATGAAGGGCCGCACGCTGTATGTGGTGCCATTCAGCATGGGCCCGCTGGGCTCGCCGATCGCGCACATAGGCGTTGAGCTGTCTGACAGCCCCTACGTGGCCGTCAACATGAAGATCATGACGCGCATGGGCCGCGCCGTGCTTGACGTGCTGGGTGAAGATGGCATCTTTGTGCCCTGCGTGCACACCGTGGGCGCTCCGCTCGAAGCCGGCCAGAAAGATGTGGCTTGGCCTTGCAACACCACCAAGTACATCGTTCACTACCCCGAAACTCGTGAGATCTGGAGTTATGGCTCCGGTTATGGCGGCAACGCGCTGCTGGGCAAAAAGTGCCTGGCCCTGCGCATTGCCTCGACCATGGGCCGCGACCAAGGCTGGCTGGCCGAGCACATGCTGCTGTTGGGCGTGACCAGCCCCGAAGGCAAGAAGCATCACGTGGCGGCTGCGTTCCCGAGCGCCTGTGGCAAGACCAATTTCGCGATGCTGATCCCGCCGGCCGGTTTTGAAGGCTGGAAGGTCACCACCATTGGTGACGACATCGCCTGGATCAAGCCCGGCCAGGACGGCCGCCTGTACGCCATCAACCCCGAAGCCGGTTACTTTGGTGTGGCTCCCGGCACCAACACCAAGACCAACTCGAACTGCATGGACAGTCTGAAGCGCGATGTGATCTTCACCAACGTGGCGCTCACCGATGACGGCGATGTGTGGTGGGAAGGCATGACCGACACGCCGCCCGCACACCTGATCGACTGGCAAGGCAAGGACTGGACGCCCAAGATCGCCAAAGAGACCGGCGCCAAGGCCTCGCACCCCAACGCCCGCTTCACGGTGTCTGCCATCAACAACCCGGCGCTCGATGCCGAGTGGGACAACCCGGCGGGTGTGCCGATCGACGCCATCATCTTCGGTGGCCGCCGCTCGACCACCGTGCCGCTGGTGACCGAAGCGCGCAATTGGGTCGAAGGTGTTTACATGGCCGCGACCATGGGCTCCGAGACCACTGCCGCCGCCGCTGGCCAGCAAGGCGTGGTGCGCCGCGACCCGTTCGCCATGCTGCCCTTCATGGGCTACAACATGAGCGACTACTTCCAGCACTGGCTCGACCTGGGCAAGAAGCTTGAAGCCGAGGGCGGCAAACTGCCCAAGGTTTACTGCGTTAACTGGTTCCGCAAGGGCGACGACGGCAAGTTTGTCGGGCCAGGTTACGGCGAGAACATGCGCGTGCTGAAGTGGATGCTGGAGCGTGTTGAAGGCCAGGGCCAAGGTGTTGAAAACATCTTTGGCGTGAGCCCGCAGTACAAAGACCTGAGCTGGAAGGGGCTGGACTTCAGCCCGGCCCAGTTCGACCAGGTGACCCACATCGACAAGGCCGCCTGGCGTGCCGAGCTCGACCTGCACGCCGAGTTGTTCACGCAGCTGGCTTACCACTTGCCGGTCGAGCTGACGGCGGCAAAGGCCAAGCTGGAAGCGCGTCTGGCGGCCTGATCGAGAGCGATCAGCACCCACAAAAAAGCCCGCTTCGTGCGGGCTTTTTGTTGCGCTCACCGATCGATGGGATCAGTAGTTGCTGTAGAGCACCTCGTGGCGGTCGGCCGCGGCATACAGCTCCGAGGCAAAGCGCGGGTCGGCGCTCTCGTAGCGGTGGGCGATGGCGCGTACGCGGGCGGCTTCACGCGACGGGTAGCGGGGTGCAGCCGGGATGCCGGGGTGGTTGAACAAGGCGATGACGGCGGCAAACAACTCACCCAACGGTGCGGCGAAACGTGGCGCGGTGCGGGTTTGGGGAACTTGGAGGCTAATGGTGGTGTTCATGGTGTGCTCCTTCGGGGCATCTCTGTCGCCCCACTTGGAGCGCCATTGAGGGCAATGATAGGGGTTAATACCAATGCCTGCCCAATCAAGTATGTGAATCCGTGATATTCACCGTGCAAATGTCTTGGTACAAAGGCGCATGAACTTCCAGACCCTCGACCTGAACCTGCTGCGGGTGTTTGACGCGGTGATGTCCGAACGCAACCTGACTCGCGCCGCCTCGCGGTTGGCGCTCACGCAGCCGGCGGTGAGCAACGCCTTGCGCAGATTCAAAGAATCTGTGGGTGAGGAACTGCTCACTCGCGTGACCCATGGGGTGGTGCCCACGCCGTATGCCGAGATGTTGTGGCCCGAAGTGCAGGCGGCCCTGGCGCAGCTGCGGGCGGTGCTGGACCCGGGTGACTTCGACCCCCAGCGCGACAGCGTCAATTTCCGCCTGGCGATGGCCGACGCCACTGCGGCGGTGTTGTTGCCGCCTTTGGTCGCCCACATTGAGGCCCGGCAAGCGCTGGTCAACCTGCGTGTCTTGCCGCTGACCACGCGCGACCCGCGTGCGCTGCTCGAGCGTGGCGAGGCCGACGTGGCGGTGGGGTACTTTCCCGAGGCGGTGGCCGAGCTGGCGACGCGCGGCCAACAAAGTGCACTGCACCACCGGCGCCTGGGTGAAAGCGAGTACGTGTGTGTGATGCGGCGAGGCCACCCGCTGGCCGATGGCGAGTTGACGCTCGACGCCTTTTGCGCGGCCCACCACCTGTTGGTGAGTTTTTCGGGCCGTCCGCACGGGTTTGTCGACCAAGCGCTGACAGCGCTCAACCGCTCGCGCCGCATCGTGCTCACCGTCAACCAGTTTTTCACCGCCGGGCGGGTGGTGTCGCACAGTGACCTGCTGACGGTGCTGCCGGCGTCATTCGTCGACGCCACCGGCTACCAGGCACACCTCGTGGAGCGGCCCTTGCCGATGGTGATGGCGCGCATCCACGTCGAGGCCATGTGGCACATGCGGCACGACCGGGTCAGCTCGCACCAGTGGCTGCGTGAGCGTCTGGTTGAAGCTGCTCAACCACAGGCTCTCGCGCCGGCATGACAATCACGGTTGAATTCACCTCCCGAGACCGCCCATGTCTGCCCACTCCGACCTGACCGACGCCGAGTTCGCCGAGCTCGACGAACTGCTCGCCGCCACGCCCGAGCCTCTGCAACCGGTCGACTCCGTCATGCTCGACGGCTTCTTGTGTGGCGTGCTGGTGCAGCCGCTGCTGCTGGAGCCCGCGGCCTGGTTGCCCCATGTGTTTGATTTCGACGCCACGCCGCTGCCCGACACCACCGACCCCGGCTGGCACGAGCGCACCACCGCGCTCATCTTGCGTCGCTATGGCGCGCTCAACCGGGCAATGGCCGAAGACGGCTGGTTCAACCCGCTGATCCTTGAGTTCGACGACGAAAACCCGCTGCAGCCGCCCGCCGACGGTGGCCCCGACCCGATGGCGGGCCTGAGCGAGATTTCGCAGGCCTTGATGCCCTGGGTCGCTGGCTTCCAGCACGCCGCGCTGTGTTTCCCTGACCTCGCCGAAATGCCGGACGACGCAGTGATGAATGCGCTGGCCCGCCTCTACCGCCACCTGCCGGCCGAGACCGACGAAGAGCGCGAGGTGGTCGCCACGGTGGAGCGCGAGCGACCGCTCAACGACATGGAAGAGGCGATCGAAGAACTGGTCGTCACCGTTGCCGATCTGTACGACCTGACGAGCGAACAACGCTACAAGGTCGAGACGGTGAAGCGCGAGGCGCCCAAGGTCGGTCGCAACGACCCGTGCCCTTGCGGCAGCGGCAAGAAATTCAAGCAGTGCCACGGCGCGACCTGACATGGTGACCTCGCGTTGCGCCTTTCCCCCAAGAGGGCCGTCAGTCGTTTTGAGGCGGCCCGTCGCCGGTTGATCCGTGCGCTTGCAACTGCTCTCTGACCTGCACCTCGAAACCGAAAACTTCGAGCCTCAACCCGCACCCGATGCCGAGCTGCTGGTGTTGGGCGGCGACATCGACAGCACCTGGGCCGGCCTTTCTCTGTTTCGAGACTGGCCGGTGCCGGTGATCCTGGTGGCGGGCAACCATGAGTTCGACAACCGCGAACTTGACACCGCATGGGCCGAGTTGCGCGCGCATTGCGCTGCGCTGAACATCCGCCTGCTCGAACGCGAAAGCCTGGGGCTCACCGACCGCACCGGCCGCCGCATCCGTTTTGTCGCCACCGTGCGCTGGTGCGACTTCGATCTCTTCGGTGAACGTGGCCGCGAGAAGGCCATGCGCGCGGCCAGCTACTTCATGCGGGTGATGCGCTCGACACAACACGGCGAACCGTTTGGTGCCGAAGCGGTGCGCGAGGAAGCCTTGGCCTGTCGCGCCTGGCTCGCCAACGAATTGGCAAAAACGTCAGGCGACTGGGATGCGACCGTGGCCCTCACCCACTTCGGCCCCAGCCTGCGCAGCGGTGACCCGCGGTATGGCAGCCAATCGGGCACCGCGAGTTTCTGCAATGCCGACGACGACTTGTTGCCGCTGGCCGACTTGTGGATCCACGGCCATCTGCACTGCCGCCACGACTACACCGTCGGTACGACGCGTGTGGTGTGCAACGCACGTGGACACGCCCGCAAAGGCGAAGCCGAGGGTTACGACGGCTTGTTGGTGGTCGAAGTCTGAGGACAAAAGCCTCAAGGGCGTCGCACACGACGCCCGGCGATCACTTGCCTGACAGCCCGTCGAAACAGGTGCTCAGCAGCATCTCGATGATCTGCTCGTCACTGTGCTGACCGCTCGCCTTCAGCAGGCTGAGCACCGGGTCGCAGGCGCGCGCGAACAAGGTGTAGAGCACCACCTCGGGCGCCAGGCGCGGGCTCAGGTCACCGGCCATCTGGGCGGCGTCGATCCAGGCGCCGAGCTGGTCGCTCACTTCCATCAGCCGGTCGAGGTAGGGCTTGTTGGCCATCAGCGATGCGCGCAGCGTGGAGTTTTGCGCCGGCAGTGAGGGCATCTCGCCGGCCAACTGCACCTGCATGGTCCAGCGCGCCACCGCCTTGAGTTGATCGACCGCTTTGGCGCCCACCGGCAGGCTGGCCATGAAAGCCTGGGCCCGCTCCAGTACCCGAATCATGGCTGCGCCGGCCAGTTCTTCCTTGGAGCTGAAGTGTTTGTAGAGGCTGGCTTTGGCGATGCCCACGTCGGCCGCCACCTCGTCGACCGTCATCACGTCGAAGCCTTTTTCGGCCAGGAGGCGATTGACCGACACGACGATCGCGTCTTCCCGGGCGCGCAAAACCTGCTCTTTGAATGAAACCTTGGCCATGGGCGGCATTTTAGTCACACGGACCCAAAAAGGGACGAGCAAGTCGCAAACAAACCGTAAAGTTTAGAGAAATACCACACAGTTGACATTGTGAACTCGCCAGTTCAAATTCCGCTCCACGCCGCGATCACAACGAACCCGGCGCCCCTCTCAACGGCGCATGGCGCCCACCTCAAAGGAGTTCGGACATGACTATTCGGTGGTTCAAAACCATGGCGGCGGTGTGCACCGTTGCCTTCCTGGCGGCTTGCGGCGGCGGTGACGACGACCCCGCGCCTGTCACGCCTCCCCAAAGAAACATCGTCCAGGTGGCGCAGGGCAATGCCAACCTGAGCATCCTGGTCGAGGCCGTGGTGGCGGCCGATCTGGCGACCACTCTGTCTGGTCCAGGGCCGTACACGGTGTTTGCGCCCACTGACGCTGCATTTGCGTCCTTGCTGGCAGAGCTCGCTGTGACCAAGGCTGAGTTGCTGGCCAACCGGGCCTTGCTGACTCAGGTGCTGACCTACCACGTGCTCCCGGCGCGGGTGCCCGCGTCGGCAGTTCCGGCCGGGCAGGCCATCACCACGGTCGAAGGCAGCATCTTCAAGATCGATGCCACGGCGGGCGGCTCGTTGGTCATCACCGATGGGCGCAACCGCCAGGCCAACATCACGCAGGCCGACGTGGCCGCCAGCAACGGCGTGATCCACGTGATCGACAGGGTGCTGCTGCCGGCCAACCGAGACATCGTGCAGACCGCCCAGGCGTCGGCCGACTTCAGCGTGCTGGTCGAAGCCGTGGTCGCGGCCAACCTCGTGCCCACGCTGCGAGGGGCCGGCCCGTTCACCTTGTTTGCGCCGACCGACGCTGCTTTCGCTGCCCTGCTGGCCGAACTCGGCGTCACCAAAGACGCCCTGCTCGCCAACACCGCCCTGCTGACCGAGGTGTTGACCTACCACGTGGTACCAGGCCGGGTGCTCGCGGCCAATGTGCCGGTGGGCAGGCCCATCACCACGGTGCAGGGCGACACCCTCACCGTCAACGCCGCGCTGGTCATCACCGACCAGCGCGGGCGCACGGCCAACATCGTTGCCACCGACGTGCTCACGAGCAACGGCGTCATCCACGTGGTGAACCGTGTGATTTTGCCGGCGCCCTGACCCCTTCCCCGCTCTACCCCTCCCTCAACCACTCAGGAGTAATTCCATGAAAAAACTGTTCGCTGTTGCCGCTCTCTCGCTGGCTGCTTTCTCGGCTCAAGCCAAGGACATCGTTGACACCGCCGTTGCGGCGGGCAACTTCAAGACCTTGGCCACTGCCTTGCAGGCCGCCGGCCTGATTGACACCCTCAAGGGCCCGGGCCCGTTCACAGTGTTCGCGCCCACCGACGCCGCGTTCGCCAAGATCCCCAAGGACCAACTCGACGCCTTGCTGAAAGACAAGGCCAAGCTGACCGCGGTGCTGACCTACCACGTGGTGGCCGGCAAGGTGATGGCCAAGGACGTGAAGGCCGGCA
>JBBRFR010000070.1:0-13120 GCA_038241485.1 Burkholderiales bacterium | reverse complement strand
CTGATCGAGCAACACCGCCTGCTCGGCGCTGGGTGTCGATGGCAAAAACGCCGACAGGTCGGCCACGTAGGTGGTGCGCGCGGCCACCAAGATCGCGCCCAGCACACAGGCCAGCCACAGCAGCACCGCGCCGCGCCTCAGCTGGGCGAGCGCACGCACCACGAAGCCGGGCATCGGCACGCTCAATTCGAGGCCGCAGAGCTGGCCGGGCGCGACGCGGCGAGCGCCGGCTCGATCTTCATCACCGAACGGTCACCGTCGGCCATGGCGATCGTCACCTCGCGCACCAGCGACTGCTGGCCACTCAGCTGAACAAAGCTCACCAGCTCGCGCAAGCGCGGCTCATGGGGCACCAACTCCAGCACCCAGCGCTGCGCATTGCCCGACACCACGGCGGCGAAGTGGCGCTCCAGCACCTGGCGGTTGCCGGTGAGCGTGCCGCGGATGGCCTCGACGATGACGGCCGCTTCGGGCACCGAATCGAGCGACACGGTGCGGCTGCGGCTGCCCGAACTCAAGGTCACGCTGTTGCCGACCACGGCCATTTTTTCCTGGCGCGGTTTGAGCGTTTCGCGCACAAAGGTGTCAGGGGCGGTGAACGACAGCCGGCCCGAGGATTCGAGCGTTTGCGCGAGCATGCTGACCATGCGCTTTTCGGTGAACACCGCTTCGCTGCTCTTCACCTTGGACAGCAGGGTGGTCAGCTGGGTGAGGTCGAACGCGGCTTGCGCGTGCACGCTCAGCGACAGCAGCGACGCAGAGCCCAGCACCAGCAGCCGGGCCAGCACACGGCGGCGCGAGTGGGTGTCGGCGCGGTTGTCCGCACGGGAGTCATCAATGCGGGGCAGTCGGTTTGGCATCGGTGGCCCAGAAATCGTAGAAGTTGAACCAGTTGTAAGGCGCCTCAATGCACAGCGCTTCGAGCAGCGCCACGTAGCGCAGCAGCGTCTCGCGCACCCGCCGGTCGGTGTCTTCTCGGGTCGCACCGGCCAGCTGGCGAAAGTCGGCCAGCTCGATGAAGCGCAGCTCGTAACGATGGCCACCATGGTAGAGGCCGGTCACAAACACCACCCGCCGCCGCAGCATGGCCGCCAGGCGGAAGGGGCCATCTGAAAACGGCGCCGGCTGACCAAGGAAGTCGAGCCACACCGTGTGTGAGCGGCCCGATTGCCCGGGCAGCGTGCGGTCGGCCAAGAGGCCGGCAATGCCGCCGCCATCGAGCCAATGGCGCAACTTCAACATGGCCCCCGGTTGGCCCAGCGCAATGGTATGCAGCTGCGCCTGGGGGGCCACGGCCGCCAGGGTGGCGTTGATCATGCGGGCGTTTTCTTCGTACATCAGCATGGCCACGCGTTCGCCGCGGCTTTGTGCATCGGCGCGCAAGGCCTCGAAGCTGCCCAGGTGCGCGCCCACGGCGATCACACCTTCACCTTGATCGAGCGGCACGTGAATCACGCCGCCCTCGGTGATGGTCACTTCGAACTGGTCAAACCGTTCTTGCAAGAAATAGATGCGGTCGAGCACCGTCGCCGCAAAACAGTGGATGTGGCGGTAGACCTCACGCAGCCTCGCCGGGCGCTTCAGCGCACGGCCAAGGTAAGCGAGTGACGCACGACGCGCCTTGCCGTTGAAGAGCACGAAGTAGAGCGCAATCGGGTGCAGCAACAAGCGCGTGATGCGCCGGCCAGCGCCAAGCGCTATCCAGCGGATGAGGTGCAGCATCCATGGGTGGCTGCGCTCGGGCTCGGCGGTCCAGGCGGCGCCACCGGGGTTGGCTGGCGTGCTCACGAAGTACGCTCGAAAGTCCCTGACGCGGCCAGGCGCTCGCCCATGCGCACCTCGAAGCGCAAGGCCCCGGGGCCAGTGTCGAAGCGCAGCGTGAGCGTGGCGCCGGGGCGCACCGGTGCCAGGAACTTGGCCACACCGATGCGAGGCGCCGGCCCCACACGCGCCGCCAGCTCAGGCTCTTGCATCACCGCTTCGAGCACCTCGGCCAGCAGCGCCACACCCGGCAGCAGCGGCTGGCCGGGGAAGTGACCGGCGAACGCCGGGTGATCCGGCGCGATGTGGATGTCTAAGCTGTGCATGCGAAACCTGCGAGCTCAGCGCGGCGACGTGCCGGCCAACACCCGCTCGGCCCAGGCCGTAAACGTGGCGGCGGGCAGCTTGGCGGTGCCGGGCACACGCGGCAGCTCGGGCACCGGCACCACGCGGCGCGGCACAAAGGCGGTGTCGACCCGCTGGCGCATGGCGGCCGTCACACGCTTGCGCAGCTCAGCGGCCGGCACGTCAGGTGCGACCACAAAGGCGATCAGTCGCACCACCCCATCGGCGGGCAAATCGCGTGGCAGCCAGAAGGCGCCGTCACGCACACCCTCGATGGCGTTGAGGTGGTAATTGAGGTGGCTGAGCGAGCTGCGCTTGCCGGCGATGTTGATGAGGTCGTTGGAGCGCCCAAGCAGGCGAAAGCTGGTCGGGTTGATGACCTCCAGCACGTCGGCCAAGGTGGTGGCCAGCGGCACGTGGCCACCTTGCGCGACCGAGTTTTCGCCGTTGCCTGTGATGTGCACCCCCTCGAACACCTGCCACTCGACGCCCTTCACCGTGCGGCGGCTGGCCACCTGGCCGGTTTCGGTGCAGCCGTAGATCTCGATCAGCGGTGAGGCCAGCGCCGCTTCGGCGCCGGCGGCCAGTTGCGGCGACAACGGCGCGGTGGCGCACAGCGCGAGGTCTATCGCGGGCAGGGCCACACCCGAGTCGAGCAGCGACTTCAGATGGAACGGTGTGGTCACCAGCATGCGCGGGCGTGCAGCGCGCGACAAAGCCGCGGCGATGTCGGCCGGGTAGAACGGGCGCTCGGTGTCGACCGCCGCGCCGCCCAGCATGGCCAGCAACACCGTCGACTCGAAGCCAAACATATGCTGCGAGGGCACGGTGGGCACCACCGTCACACCGGCGAGCGACTGCAGCCCCATGACGTCGGCCAGGCGCTGCGCTTCGGCGCGCACGCCCAGGCGCAAAAAGCCCCAGGCCTTGGCGTGGGGCAGCGGCGCGCCGGTGGAGCCCGAGGTCAGCACCTGAACTGCGTCAGCCTGGTCGTCGATCAGTGGCACCGTGTCATCGGCCTGCATGGCGGCGTGTTCATCGGGGTGCTGAAGCACGAGCAAGCTTGACTCGTAATCGGCCAGATCGGTCAGCACGTAGGTCGACGGGTACAGCCCCCGCAGGCGCTCGATCATGTCGGGCGTGTGGTTGGGCGGCAGCAGGCTGTTTTGCCCGCGCACCAGCGCGGCACCCAGGCCGACCAGGAAACGGTAGCGGTCGCCGCTCAGGTTGAGCATGGCGCCGGCCTCGGGCAGGCGCGCGGCGAGCTGGCGCACGTCGGCCAGATACTGGCGGCGCGAGATGGGCTGGCCCGCGTGCCAGGCGATCGGCACCGAAAGGTCGTCGGCCCAGATCAGCGGGGATGCGCTCACTGCGGCACCTTCGGCGCCGAGGGTTTGGCGGTGTGCATGTAGGCGCGGATCGCGTCTGCCACGGTCGAACGCTCGAACTCGGGGTGCAAGCGGTAGCGGATCAGGAACTCGCCACCGAACAACACACCCGTGGCCACCGGCGTCACCAGGTTGGCGAACACAGCCCAGGTGTCGAAGCTGGCGCCGACAAAGAGCGCGAGCGAGATCATCACAATGGCGCTGAAGAAGAGCGCCCACAGCAGGGTCAGCTTGCGGGTGTAGGCCGCATGGCCCGGCGAAATGTGGCCGCCGTGCACGCGCAGCGCGAGGGTGGTGATGAGCGGCGTGTGACCCAGGCGCAGCGTGCTGCCGAAGAAGAGCGCGAGAAAGAAGTTGATGCCCGCGTGCTGCGCCAGGTACAACACATGCGACGACACCCGGATGCCCAGGAGGGCCTGCACACACAGCACCGCCAGGGCCAGGGCAGCGCAGCCGCCCACCCAGCGGTGTCCACCGCGCCACGCGCCGACGGCGACGATGAGCAGCATGGGGCTCAACACGCCAACCACGTTCCAGGTCGAGGCCTGGGTGCGGGTCATCAGCCAATGTGAAGCGGCCACGTAGGCAACGCTGGCCAGGGCAAACGCGGCGACGCGGGCGGCGGTGCGCAGCTGCATGCCGATCTCAGCCGACGCGGTTAGCAGCGATGTGGTCGCTCAGGCTGGCCAGCGAGGTGAAGATGCGCACGTTGTCCTGGTCGTCAGAGCGCAGCTGGAAGCCATAACGCTGCGACACCACCAGGGCCACTTCAAGGATGTCGATGGAATCCAGGCCCAGCCCTTCGCCGTACAACGGCGCTTGCGGGTCAATCGACTCCGGAGTGACCTCAAGGTTGAGCGATTCGACGAGCAGGGCAGCCACTTCGCGCTGGAGTTCGGTTTGAGGAGAGGTCATGCGTGCGCGGCTCGGTAGCGGGGGCGTGAGTTTAACAAGGGGGCGCCTGGTGGCGGCCGCACAGGGCGCTCGGCAGTGGGTGGCTCAGCGCTCGAAAGGGCGGGTCAAGGCAAAGCCACTGCCGTCGGTCACACCGTCCCCCGGCGTGGCGCCCGGGCCACGTGCGGCGGCATTCAAGCGGTCGATCTCGGCATAGGCAAAACGCAGCTGCCCTTCCAGCCGCGTGACCGACGAGCGCTGCTCGGCGGAAAACGCCATCTGGCGCTGCTGCGAGCCAGTGCGTTCTTTTTCCAGCTCGGCCTGCAAGCGGGCGTTGACGGCGCGCATGTTTTGCGTGCTCGCTGCCACCTGCTCGCGCGCAGCAGCCACCAGGCGCGCATGGCGGGCCAGGGCGCGAACACCAAGCACGCGCCACGCCAGCGCAGCGCCCAGCACGGCACCCAGCAGCGAGGCGAGCAGTGCCGAAGCAACTTCCATCATGTTCATCGAGAGCCCTTTGCGAGCGTTGCACGCCGGCACAGATCTGGCGCCGGCCGTGCTAGATCAAGAGCGTACCCAGCATCAGCCCGCTTGTGTGCGCCAACTCCGGCAGTGCCGTGACTTACCTCACGCGAGCGCCATCGAACAACCGTCTCAAACAACAAGTGCGGTCACGCCACCCGTGGCTTGACCTTGGCCGCCGCGGCCTTGGCGTGGGTGCGGGCGACCTCCACGTCGCCGTCAAACGCCAGCGCCACACCCATGCGGCGTTTGACGAAGCTCTCAGGTTTGCCGAACAAGCGCAGCTCGGTGTTGGGCACACGCAGCGCCTCGTCGACACCGTCGAACACGATGCCATGGGCCTCAACGCCGCCGTAGATGACGGCGCTCGCACCGGGGCTTTTCAGCGTGGTGTTAACCGGCAGGCCGAGGATGGCGCGGGCGTGCAGCTCAAATTCGTTTTGCCACTGCGTGATCATCGTCACCATGCCGGTGTCGTGCGGGCGCGGGCTGACCTCGCTGAACCAGACCTGGTCACCTTTGACGAACAGCTCGACGCCAAAAAGCCCTTGGCCACCGAGGTCGTCGGTCACGGCTTTTGCGATCTCGCGCGAGCGCTGCAGCGCGGCCGGTGGCATGCGGTGGGGCTGCCAACTTTCGACATAGTCGCCGCTGACCTGAACGTGACCAATCGGCTCACAAAAGTGGGTCTCGATCTGCCCGTGGGCACCGACCGCGCGCACGGTGAGCTGGGTGATCTCGTAGTCGAAGTCGATGAAGCCTTCAACGATCACCCGACCGTGGCTGACACGGCCGCCGGCCATGGCGTAACCCCAGGCGGCTTCCACATCGGCGGGGCCGTCGAGTCGGCTTTGGCCTTTGCCCGAGCTGCTCATCACCGGTTTGACGATGCAGGGGTAGCCGATTCCTTTGTCGATGGCCGCTTGCAACTCGGCCAACGAATCGCAGAAAACATACGGGCTGGTCGGCAGCTTGAGCGTCTCGGCCGCCAGACGGCGAATGCCTTCGCGGTCCATCGTGAGCCGCGCGGCGCGGGCGGTGGGGATCACACGCACGGTGCCGGCAGCCTCCAGCTCTTCGAGCATGGGCGTGGCAATGGCCTCGATCTCGGGCACCACCAGGTGCGGGCGTTCGGCTTCGATCAAGGCCTTGAGCTGGGCCGGGTCGCTCATGGTGATGGTGCGCGCGTGGTGGGCCACCTGCTGGCCGGGCGCTTGCTCGTAGCGGTCGACGGCGATGGTCTCGACCCCCAGGCGCTGCAAGGCGATCAGCACCTCCTTGCCCAGCTCGCCGCTGCCCAGCAGCATGACCTTGGTGGCCGAGGGAGAGAGCGGGGTTCCGAGCGTGGTCATGGGGGCGTTCCAGAGGGCGACAACGCCGGCCATTCTAGGCAAGCGGTGGTCAACGAAGCTTTATCATCGCGCCCATGCACACCGGCCCCCGTGATGTGGCTCAGACGCGTCTGGACAACGCGCTGGCCTTGTTTGACGAGTTCGTCCGCGCCACCGTCAAACACCCCGATGCCGCCACGCTGCGCGGCCTGGAAGGCCGCTTTGCCGAGCGCCTGCAGATCCAGCCCAGCTACTGGAGCCAGATCAAGGGCCGCTCGCGCCAGATCGGCGAGCGCCTGGCGCGCCAGTTCGAGCAGCTCTGCCACAAACCCGCCGGCTGGATGGACGTGCCGCACGGCGCAGCAACCCCCCATGCGGCACCCCCACCGGGCCCGGCCGACGACGACGCGGTGCGCACCGTGCCGCAAGACGACGACGAACGTTTCATCGTCGGCCTGGTGCTGACCTACTACCGCCGCCACCCGCAACGCGCCCGCACTCGTTTGCTCGACCTGCTGAGCGAGGTGCTCTCGCCCTCGCCCCCTGCGCCGCCCAAAACCGGAGCGCCTGCGGCAAAGGCCGACGAAGCACCCGACTTGTGGGCACGCACCCAAGCCGGTGTGGCGCCGCTCAAACGCAAACGCTGAATCACGGCAACTCCTAGAAAAAGTGCGCAAGACCTCTTGCGCAAGATAATCGTTTGTTTATCATCTGCGCAAGTTGCGGGGCTGGCCCATCCCGCAACGACACCCCGATCGACCCACCCTTTACCCGGATCCTCATGTCGCTGACCTTTGCACCGATTTCAACGAAGCCGCGTCGCACGTGCACTTCGTTCGCAGTTGTCAACGCCATGCAGGCGCCACCCGGCGCAACGCCACACTGAGTGCTCTGAATGCAGAGCCTCAAACGGCCCGGGTTGCGTCACTGCCCCGGGCCGTTTTGTTTTTGTCGCCGCCCTTTGACCGCCACAGGAGACCCCTCATGAAGATGACCATCACCCTCAACAAGCCCCGCAACCCGCTGGTCGCCGCAGCGCACTTTCGACGCGCTGGCAGCCACCGCTCCCGTGGCGGCGCGCTGCGTCAGCAAGTCGGTCGCACCCTGCGACGCGAGCTCGATCAGCTCACCCCACGCAAAGACAGCCCGTGAACACACGGCCCCACCCCGCATACACCCAGCGGGCGGCCCCTGAAGGAAAACACCATGACCAGCCTGAGACCCCTTTCGTGGCGCCCTGACACCGTCACGCCCCCTTGGACCTACCCCGTGCGCCGCCTGCTCGCCGCAGGCTTGGGGCAAACCAGCCGCGCACTGTCACGCTTGGCGCAACACCTGGCCGTGCCCGTCGTGCCCGCCATCCAGCAAGCCCCCGAGGTGCTGGAGTTCTACGCCGACGCCGGCGCGCCCGAAGGCGCGCTGTACCTCGACGGCAAGCTCGTGGGCTACCTGCCCGGCGTGAAGCGTCTGTGATCCCCGCCTGGAGCCGGCCCGCCGGGGCCGGCTCCGCTGCGCACAGGCGTTACCCTGTGGCCTGATGCCACTTCGAGAACACACCATGTCGCAAGCCACCGGCTTCATCGTTCAACGCAATCAATTGCGCGAGACACGCTTCATCGACGACACCGCAGCCCTGGCGCCGCTCGGCGAAGGGGCGGTGCGCCTGCACATCGACAACTTCGCGCTCACCTCCAACAACATCACCTACGCCGCGTTCGGCGATGCGATGAAGTACTGGGATTTTTTCCCCAGCGGCGTTGACGGCTGGGGCCGCATCCCGGTCTGGGGCTTCGCCAATGTGGTTGAGTCGCGCTGCGAGGGTGTGGCTGTGGGCGAACGTTTTTACGGCTACTGGCCCATGAGCAGCCACCTGGTGGTGCAGCCGGAGCGGGTGCGCGAAAGCGGCTTTGTCGACAGCGCCGCGCACCGGCAAGGCCTGGCGGTCGTCTACAACCAGTACACACGCTGCAGCAACGACCCCGCCTACAGCGCCGCCCATGAGGCACAACAAGCGCTGTTGCGCCCGCTGTTCATGACCTCGTTCCTGATCGACGACTTTCTGGCCGAAGAAAACTTCTTCGGCGCGAGCGCGGTGATCTTGTCCAGCGCATCGAGCAAGACCGCCTATGGCACGGCCTTTTGCCTGGCGCAGCGCAACAGCGGCCTGAAGCTAATCGGCCTCACCTCGCCCGCCAACATCGCCTTCACCGAGAGCCTGGGCTGCTACGACCAAGTGCTGAGCTACGCCGCCCTGCCCTCGCTCGACGCCACGCAGCGCACGGTGTACGTCGATTTCAGCGGCAGCGCGCCCGTGCGCCTGGCCGTTCACACCCACTTCAACGAACAACTCGCTTACAGCTGCGCAGTGGGCGGCACCCACTGGGAGCAGCGCGGCAGCGGCAAGGGCCTGCCCGGGCCGGCGCCGGTGCTCTTCTTCGCCCCCTCGCGCTCACAAAAGCGCATTGCCGACTGGGGCGGTGCCGGCTTGCAGCAGCGCACCGCGCTGGCCTGGCAGGCGTTCATGAACCCGGTCACCGACGTGCAGCAGCCTTGGCTGCAGGTGGTGCGCGGTGCCGGCCAGGCCGATGTGCTGAAAACCTACCTGGCCTTGCTCGACGGCGAAGTGCCGGCGCGCGAAGGCCACCTGCTGTCGCTGTGACGCGCATGCCGGTCATCCGACTGGAGCACATCGACAAACGATTTGCCAGCGGGCTGCTGGCGTTGCAAGACGTGTCGTTGCAAGTCGGCGCTGACGAGTTCGTGGCCTTGCTCGGGCCCTCGGGCTGCGGCAAGAGCACGGTGCTGCGATTGGCCGCCGGCCTGGAGCAGGCCACGGGCGGCAAGGTCACCGCGCCGGCGCTCGCGCTCAACGCAGCAGCCGACACCGCCTATGTGTTTCAAGACGCCACCTTGATGCCCTGGGCCAGTGTGTTCGACAACGTGTGGCTGCCGCTGCGCCTGGGCGGCGTGTCGCGCGACGAAGCGGCCGAGCGCATCAACGCCGCACTGCAAGCCGTCGGCCTGAAAGACTTTGCGCAAGCCTTCCCCACCGAGCTGTCGGGCGGCATGAAGATGCGCGCCTCGATCGCACGCGCCTTGGTCACCCAACCGCGCGTGCTGCTAATGGACGAGCCCTTTGCCGCGCTCGACGAGTTCACCCGCCAAAAGCTCAACGCCGATTTGCTGCGCTGGTGGCAAGCACGGCCGCTCGTGGTGCTGTTCGTCACCCACAGCGTGTTTGAAGCGGTGTTCCTGAGCCAACGTGTGTTGGTGATGGGGGCGCGCCCTGGGCGCGTGCTGGCCGAAGTGCAGGTTGACGAGCCCTACCCACGCAGCACTGCATTTCGCACCTCAACACGTTATGCCCAAGCCTGCGCCGAGATCACGCAGGCGCTTGAATCGGCGCAGACCATCGAATGACGATGCAGCGCGTCACCCCGCTTTTCACCCGGATTCTCACCTTGCTGACCCTGGTCGCCGCCTGGGAGTTGCTGGTTCGCATCGCGCAGATCCCGCACTACACCTTGCCCGCGCCCAGCCTGGTGCTGCAAACGCTGTGGCTCAACTTCGGCTCACTCGCGGGCAGCTGGTGGTTCACGCTCAAGATCACCTTGGGCGCACTGATGCTGGCCTGCGCCGGTGGGGTGTTGATCGCGGCGGTGTTTGCGCTGTCGAGGCCGGTCGAGGTGGCGCTGTTTCCGGTTGCGGTGATGCTGCAGGTGACCCCCATCGTGGCGGTGGCGCCGCTGATCCTGATCTATGTAGAAAGCACCACCGCCGCGCTCTTGTTGTGCGCCTGGATCGTGGCCTTCTTCCCCATCCTCTCCAACACCGTGATCGGCCTGCGCGCGGCCGACGCCAACCTGCGCGACCTGTTTCGCCTCTACCGCGCCACGCCGCTGCAGCGCCTGCGCTGGCTGCTGGTGCCAAGCGCCTTGCCCTACTTCGTGGCGGGGTTGAAAATCTCTGGCGGCCTGAGCTTGATCGGCGCCGTCACCGCCGAGATGGTGGCAGGCGCCGCAGGCCGCGAGACGGGGCTCGCCTCGCGCATTCTGGAAGCGAGCTTTCGCACCGAGACGCCCAAAATGTTTGCCGCACTCACGCTCCTGGTGTTGACCGGCGTGATGATCTTCTGGGGCTTCAACGCCTTGTCGCGCGCCTTGCTCGGGCGCTGGCATGCGGTGGAGTCGCATCGCATCGACTGACCCGGAGCCTTCACCCCATGCTGACCCGCCTCGCCTTCGTTGCCCTTGCCCTGGTCGCTGGCAGTGCCGCCGCCCAAGACAAGGTCACCTTCGCCACCAACTGGAAAGCGCAAGCCGCGCACGGCGGCTTCTACCAGGCGGTGGCCGACGGCACCTACAAAAAATACGGCCTCGACGTGACCATCCGGCAAGGCGGCCCGCAGGTCAACAACCGCCCTCTGCTGCCAGCCGGCCGCATTGACTTCCTGATGACGGGCAACCTGCTGCACAGCTTTGACAACGTGAAAAACGATGTGCCAACCGTCGTGGTGTCGGCCATCTTCCAGAAAGACCCGCAGGCTTTGATCGCCCACCCCGGGCAAGGCTACGACAACTTCGCCGCCCTGAAAAACGCGCCGGTCGCGCTGATCGCCAAAGACGGCCAGTTCAGCTGGTGGCAGTGGCTCAAGGTGACCCACGGCTTCAAGGACGACGTGCTCAAGCCCTACAACTACAACCTCGGCCCTTTCCTCGTCAACTCGAAGTCCATCCAGCAGGGATACTCGGTGGCCGAGCCCATCTACGTGGAGAACCAAGGCAAGTTCAAGCCGGTGGTGCACCTGCTGGCCGACCATGGTTTCAGCACCTACTCGACGCTGATCGAGGCGCGCGCCGACACGGTGAAAAACAAGCCCGATCTGGTGCAGCGATTTGTGGATGCCTCGGCGCTCGGCTGGGTCAACTACCTGTACGGTGACCGCCGGGCCGCGGCCGCGCTGATGATCAAAGACAACCCCGAGATGACGGCCGCCGAGCTGGAAGCTTCGGTCACGCTGATGAAGCAGCAAGGCATCGTCGATTCGGGTGAAGCACTGCAAGGCGGCATCGGCGCCATGAACCAGGCGCGCATTCAAGACTTCTATGCCCAGATGGTGAAGGCCGGGCTGTACAAAGCGGGTGAAGTCGATTTGTCGAAAGTCGCCACGCTGCAATTCGTCAACAAAAAGGTCGGGCTGGACGTGAAGACCAGGCTTGGCGGCAAGTAGCCCCCCACTCAAGTCGATCCATCCCACAGCCGATAACCTCGGTACGACCCCTCGGATTTTTGACCCGTGACCACACCCACCAACTCTGTTGTTCTCGCCCCGCTCACGCAGCCCCTGCGTGACCTGGCGGCGTGGGTGAGCTACTTCCGCCAGGCCGAGATCCCGGTGCTGGGCAACACCTCCGATGCGCTGGAGGCCATGCGCGCCAACGAAGACGACGTCGACGCCAACCTCATTGGCGAGATGGTCGCCGACGACCCGCTGATGACGCTCAAGGTGCTGGCCTACGCCGCCGCAAACCGGCCGCCGCGGCTGGTCACCGATGTGGAAACCGTCACGGCCGCCGTCGTGTTGATGGGCATCTCGCCCTTCTTCAACGCCTTCAGCGTGCAGACAACGATCGAAGACCGCCTGGCCGACCAGCCCGAAGCGCTGCAAGGCCTGAACGAAGTGATGCGACGCGCCCACCGTGCCGCGCACTTTGCACTTGCATTTGCCATTCACCGCATGGACCACGACGCCTCGGTGATCTACGAAGCCGCGTTGTTGCACGACTTTGCCGAGATGCTGCTGTGGTGCCACGGCCCCACGCTGGCCTTGCAACTGCGCTCAACCCAAAAGGCCGACCCGACGCTGCGCTCGCGAGCCGCCCAGATTTCGCTGCTGAACGTCGACCTCGCCGAGTTGCAACAAGCGCTGATGAAAGCCTGGACGCTGCCTGAGCTGCTGATCCGCATCACCGACGACCGTCACGCCGACCACCCGAGCGTGAAGAGCGTGGTGCTGGCCATTCGCCTGGCGCGGCACACGGCCGGGGGCTGGGACAACGCGGCCATCCCCGACGACATCGCGGAGCTGTCGCAGCTGCTGAACCTCTCGCTCGCAGCCACCATGAAGTTCGTACGCGAGTTGGACAACTGATTCCACCCGGGAAAAGCGGTCTTGCAAAAAGCCCGCAAGCCGAGAAACTACGATCCTGGAGAGCTCAAACAGAGCGATCAGGAGCACACCATGCAATTCACCCCCTGGGACAACCCCATGGGCACCGACGGCTTCGAATTCGTCGAGTACGCCGCACCCGACCCCGTGGCCTTGGGCCAACTTTTCGAGACCCTGGGCTTCAAGCCTATCGCCCGCCACCGCCACAAGAACGTGACGCTGTACCGGCAAGGCGAGGTCAACTTCATCGTCAACGCCGAGCCCAATTCGTTTGCACAACGTTTTGCGCGTTTGCATGGGCCGAGCGTGTGCGCCATGGCCTTCCGGGTGCAAGACGCCAACCAGGCCTATGCGCGCGCGCTGGAGCTGGGCGCCTGGGGCTTTGACAACCAGACCGGGCCGATGGAGCTCAACATCCCGGCGATCAAGGGCATTGGCGACTCGCTCATTTACTTTGTGGACCGCTGGCACGGCAAAGACAACGCCACACCCGGCGCCATCGGCAACATCAGCATTTACGACGTCGACTTCGTGCCCATCCCCGGCGCCCCCGCCGAGGTCGCGGGCCATGGCCTCACCTACATCGACCACCTCACGCACAACGTGCACCGTGGCCGCATGAAAGAGTGGGCCGACTTCTATGAGCGGCTGTTCAACTTCAAGGAGGTGCGCTACTGCGACATTGAAGGCAAGCTCACCGGCCTCAAGAG
>JBBRFR010000069.1:0-13182 GCA_038241485.1 Burkholderiales bacterium | reverse complement strand
CTGCAGGGATGTCGCTGATCTTGGCGGCCGCACGCTCGGCGTTGAAGATGTGGCGCAGTGCGCGCGATTCGGGCGTGGCCATTAGCTGCATGAACAGCTCGCGTTCGGTCTTCAGGCCCTGGTCAAAAGGCTGGCTGACGGAAGCGGCCACGGCCTCCAGGCACTTCAGCGGCGCGGGGAAGTTCTTCGACATGGCGCCCACGGTGTTGCGGGCAAATTGCAGAAACGCCTCGGCGCCCGGCGCCTGGACCTTCAGGTCACGCACACGCTTGAGTGGCAGCTTGTCGGCCACCACTTTTTCAGCGAATGCCACGGCACCGGCCAGCAGCTCACCTTCAATGATGGCGTCGAGCAGCGGGGTGCCTTCGAACTTCTTGGCCGGCGTGGGCACGCCCGACACGATGAGGTTGAGTGCGGCCTCCAAGCCAATCAGGCGCGGCAGGCGCTGCGTGCCGCCGGCGCCGGGCAGCAAGCCCAGCTTCACTTCGGGCAGGCCGAGCTGCGCATCGGGCTTGGCCACGCGAAAGTGTGCACCCATCGCCAGCTCCAGGCCGCCGCCGAGCGCCATGCCGCCGATGGCAGCGATGACTGGCTTGTGCGAGTCTTCGAGTGCGCGGATCACCACGCCCAGGTTCGGGTCCATGCCGGCCTTGGCAGTGCCGAATTCCTTCACGTCGGCGCCGCCCGAGAAGGCGCGGTCGCTGCCGATCAGCACGATGGCCTTGACTTTGTCATCGGCCAGGGCCTTGTCGAGCCCGGCCACGATGCCATTGCGCAGCGAGTAACCCAGGCCGTTGACCGGCGGGTTGTCCAGCGTGACGACGGCAACCGAGCCGCGAACGTCGTATTGGGTGGAAGTCGGTTGATTGCTCATGTGCAAAGCTCCTGAAGGGCACTGGCGGTGACGGCGACTTGCGCAAACCGGGTGGAAACACAGCACGTGTCAGCCCGGTTTGGCGGGGTGTGGATTGATGTTCTGCATTGCGGAACATTATTTTGCAAAGGCGACCATCGTAGCCACTGAGGGTGGGCTTGTAAACAAGGTGAATCCCGATTGAATCAAGGCTGCTTTGGGCTTGTAACCCGGGTGACAGGCGGCTGGCGCAGAATCCAGGAAGCTGATTGGTAAAAGTTCCAATTCCCGGTTTTTCGTTTTGCGATGCAGAATGTGAAACCTCATTTTTTCCAGCGTCGCAGGAGACATGCATGAATCTCGACTACAGCCCCGAAGAGCAGAAGTTTCGCGATGAAGTGCGCAGCTTCATCAACGCGAAGCTGCCCGCTGACATCCGCGACAGAGCCCAGACCGGCCAGCGTGGCGGCCACGAAGACATCATTCGTTGGCAAAAAATCCTATTCGAAAAGGGCTGGGGCGCATCGAGCTGGCCGGAGGAGCACGGCGGCCCGGGCTGGAACGCCGTGCAGCGCCACATCTTTGATGACGAGTGCGCCGAAGCCGGCACGCCGATGCAGCTGCCCTTCGGGTTGAAGATGGTGGCGCCAGTGATCATGAAGTTTGGCAACGAGGCGCAGAAGAGCCACTTCCTGCCGCGCATCATCTCGGCGCAAGACTGGTGGTGCCAGGGTTACTCGGAGCCGGGTGCCGGCTCTGACCTCGCCTCGCTTAAGACCCGCGCCGTGCGCGGCACCGACGCTGAAGGCGAGCACTACATCGTCAACGGCCAGAAGACCTGGAACACCCTCGGCCAGTTCGCCGACTGGATCTTCTGCCTGGTGCGCACCTCGACCGAAGGCCGCCAGCAAGAAGGCATCAGCTTCCTGCTGATCAACATGAAGACGCCGGGCATCACCGTCAAGCCGATCATCATGTTGGACGGTGAGCACGAGGTGAACGAGGTCTGGTTCGACAACGTGCGGGTGCCGGTCGAAAACCGCATCGGCGAAGAGAACAAGGGCTGGACCTATGCCAAGTTCCTGCTCGGCCATGAGCGCACCGGCATCGCTGGCGTGGGCCGCTCCAAGTCGGCGCTGCGCCGCCTGAAGGCGTTGGCACGCCGCCAGCTGGGTGACAACGGCAAGCCGCTGATCGAAGACGTGCGTTTCCGCGACCGCATCGCGCAAGTCGAGATGGAGCTGATGGCGCTCGAGATCACCAACCTGAAGGTCATTTCGGCCGAAGGCAAGCAGCACGCACCGGGCCCCGAGGCCTCGATGCTGAAGATCAAGGGCTCGGAGATCCAGCAGACGCTGACCGAGCTGTGCATGCAGGCGCTGGGTGCCTACTCGGTGCCCTGGTTGCGCGACGGTCAAGACCTGGCCGGCAGCTCACAGCCGCTCACCGAAGGCTTTGCCGCACGTGACGCCGGCATCAGCGGCTCTTACTTCAATGTGCGCAAGACCACCATCTATGGCGGCTCGACCGAAGTCCAGAAGAACATCATCAGCCAGATGATTCTGGGCCTCTGAACGCCAATCCGTTCGCCCTGAGCCTGTCGAAGGGCTTCGACAGGCTCAGCCCGAGCGGAGATTGCCCCACACCTTCAAGGACACACCATGGACTTCAACCTCAGCGAAGAACAAACCGCGATTCAAGACAGCCTGAAGCGCTACCTGACCAAGGATTACAGCTTCGAGCAGCGCCGCGCCATTCTCAAGAGCCCGCTCGGCCACAGCGCCCAAGCCTGGGCCACTTATGCCGAGCTGGGCATCTTGGCTTTGCCTTTCCCCGAATCGGCCGGTGGCCTGGGTGGCAACGCCATCGACACCATGTTGATCGCCGAAACGCTGGGTGCGAGCCTGGCGCTCGAGCCCTTCCTGGCGAGCGTGGTGCTGGCTGGCAGCCTGATCAACGACATCGGCACACCGGCCCAGCGCGACACGCTGCTGGGTGGCATCACCCAAGGTGAGTTGCTGGTGTCGCTGGCCCACGGCGAGCCCGGTGCACGCTACGCCACCCACCACGTTGCCACCATCGCCCGCGCCGACGGTACGGGCTGGTCGCTCAGCGGCCACAAGGCCGTGGTGCTGGGCGCACCTTCGGCGAACAAGCTGCTGGTTTCGGCCCGCACCTCGGGCGGCGCGTTTGATGCCAACGGCGTGTCGCTGTTCGTCGTGGATGCCAAGGCCGCGGGTGTGACGATCCGCGCTTACGCGACGCAAGACAACCAGCGTGCCGCCGAGGTGCTGCTGAAAGACGTGAAGGTCGCCTCCGACGCCTTGGTGGGTGCCGTGAACCAGGCCCTGCCCGCCATCGAGCACGCCATTGACCGTGGCATTGCCGCCCTGTGCGCCGAGGCCGTGGGCGTGATGGCCGCGCTCAACGCGCAGACGCTCGAGTACCTCAAGAACCGCAAGCAGTTCGGCCAGCCCATTGGCAAGTTCCAGGCACTGCAGCACCGCATGGCCGAGATGGCCATTGCGGCCGAGCAGGCACGCTCGATGGCGCTGCTGGCCGCGGTGAAGGTTGACACGAGCGACGCTGCCGACCGCCGCCGCCATGTGTCGGCTGCCAAGGCCTACATCGGTCAATCGGCCCGCAAGATCGGCCAAGACGCTGTGCAGATGCACGGGGGCATGGGCGTGACCGACGAGCTGATGGCCGCGCACCTGTTCAAGCGCCTGACAGTGATCAACGCCACCTTCGGTGACGTGGAGCACCACTTGGGCAAATTCAGCGACTCGTTGCTGGTCGCTTGATTCGCCTGCAGTGGCCGAGAGCGCGCGTGCCTTGGCCCTGTGCCGATGTGCCTCGCAGCTTTTGGCCGCCACGTAGATGAGTGATGGGGCGGTCCCTGAGGGCTACACCCCGCTGATCCCCGGCGGGCAGTGGCTGATGCACGCCGGCCCGATCTACCAGCGCCCCGGGCCTCATGGCACGGTGATCGTGGCCTTGCGGGTCGACCAGCAGCACACCAACATGCGCGGCATCGCCCATGGGGGCATGCTGGTCACGCTGGCCGACAGCGCGCTCGGTCGCAACATGAACATCACCCGCAAGACGGTCGCGGCCATGGTGTCGGTGAACCTGTCCACCGACTTCATTGGCGCTGCCAAGGTGGGCGACTGGCTCGAAGCGCACGTCGAGATCCGCAAGCATGGCGCGCGGCTCTCGTTTGCCGAATGCCAGCTGCGGGTGGGCGACAAGGTGGTGGTGCGCTGCAGTGGCGTGTTTGCCGTGGTCGAGCCGATGGCGCCAAAGGAAGTGCCTGAGGGCTGAAAGGCGCCGGCCGCGTTGAGCCTGTCGACATGCATGTGGCAGTAAAGTGCCCTCCATGATCCCCACCCTGCCAGCCGATGCCGACGGCGTGCTCAAGCTTGCCGCGCAGAGCATGTTTGACACTCTGGCCCAGGCCGCGATGGGCATGATGGTGATCGACCGCAGCCACCGCATCGTCTGGATCAGCGAAGGCTACAAACGTTTTCTGCCCGACCTGGGGCACGAAGAGTCCGACTTTGTCGGCCGCCGTGTCGAAGAGGTCGTGCCCAACACGCTGATGGCCCATGTGGTCGACACCGGCCAGCCGATGTTGGTGGACCTGCTCACCAACCAGGCCGGCACTTTTCTCGTGAGCCGCCTGCCGCTGCGCAATGAACAAGGCGAGGTGATCGGGGCCATGGGCATGGTGCTGCTCGACCACCCCGAGACCACCATGCAACCGCTGATGACCAAGTTCAGCCGCCTGCAGCGTGAGCTCGACGACGCACGTCAGCAGCTCGCCGCGCAGCGCCGCCCCAAGTACACCGTGGCCAGCTTCATCGGCGCGAGCCCGGTGGCAATGGAGATCAAACGCCAGGCGCGCCGGGTGGCGCAGACCGACAGCACCGTGCTGCTGCTGGGCGAAACCGGCACCGGCAAGGAGCTGCTGGCCCACGCCGTCCACGCCGCCAGCGCGCGCGCCGCGCGACCCTTTGTCGGCGTGAACATCGCGGCCGTGCCCGACACCTTGCTCGAAGCCGAGTTTTTCGGCGTGGCGCCCGGCGCCTACACCGGGGCCGACCGCAAGGGCCGCGAAGGCAAGTTCAAACTGGCCGATGGCGGCACGCTCTTTCTTGACGAGATCGGTGACATGCCGCTCGCGTTGCAAAGCAAGCTCTTGCGCGTGTTGCAAGAGCAAGAGGTTGAGCAACTGGGCAGCAACACCGTGCAACGGGTCGACGTGCGCATCATCGCGGCCACCAGCCGCGACCTGCCGGCCATGGTGGCGGCGGGCAGCTTCCGCGCCGACCTGTATTACCGCCTCAACGTGCTGCCGATCCGCCTGCCTGCCTTGCGCGAGCGTTTGGCTGACCTGGAGGCCCTGGTCGAAACGCTGGCCGATGACATTGCTCGGCGCAGCGGTCTGCCGCACAAAGGCCTGAGCGGCGATGCGCTGGAGCTGCTGGCGCAACAGAGTTGGCCGGGCAACATCCGCGAGCTGCGCAACGTGCTGGAGCAGGCCTCGCTGATGACCGACGACCTGGCGCTCAACGTCACGCACTTCAAGAGCCTGGTCGGCGGCGAGGCGCAGGCCGCGCCGGTGGTGGCACGCGGCCGCCCGGCACGGCCTGTTGTGGATGCGGCAGCGGCGGGCGCCGCACCCGCGGCCATCAAGCCGCTGCCGCAGGCTGTCGCCGAGCTGGAGGCCCGCGCCATTCGAGAGGCGCTGGCCGCGACCGGGGGCAACAAGCTGGCGGCTTCACGGCTGCTCGGTATTTCTCGTGCCACCTTGTATGAAAAACTGGCGTTGATCTGAGGTTGGCCTTGCATTCTTCTTTCCACTGTTCTTTGAGCTTGCTGGCCTGGGCGGCGCTCGCCGCGAGCGCCCACGCGCAGACGGCGCCTGCCGCTCCCGCTGTTGCCGCCACCCCGGCGGCTGCCGCTTCAGCGCCCCCAGCGCAGCAGCTGGCGCCGGTCGAGATCACCGGAACCCGGGCTAACGACATGCAGGAGCGGCGCCAGTCCACCGCCGCCAAGATCGTGATCGGGCGTGATGAGATCGACCGCTTCGGCGACAGCACCGTGGGCGAGGTGCTCAAGCGCCTGCCCGGCATCACGCTGCAGGGGGCGCCCGGGCGGGGTGGCGCCATCCGCATGCGAGGTCTTGGCAGTGGCTACACGCAGATCCTGCTTGACGGTGAGCGGCTGCCGCCGGGCTTTTCGATCGACACGCTCACGCCCGAGCAGATCGAGCGCATCGAGATCTTGCGAGCGCCCACGGCCGAGACGGGAGCACGTGCCATCGCCGGCACCATCAACATCATCACGCGCGAAGGTTTCAAGAAGCGGCTCAACAACCTTCGCCTGGGCACCGGCTACGAAAACGGCCGCTGGCAGCCCGGCATCTCGTGGACGCACAACGACAGCATCGACCGGCTGATCTACAACATCTCGCTCTCGGCCTTTCAGAACGACCGTGACAGCGAAAGCACCACCACCACGGTGCGTGAAAACCTCGGCGTGGTGCCTGCCACCACGGTGGTGACACGCGAGACCTCCGAGTCCCACGACAAACGCCGCGGCCTGCATGCCACCGGGCGTTTGCAGTGGCGTGGCGACAAGGGTGCTTCGTTGGTGTTGATGCCGATGTTGATCTACGCCGAAACCGACAACACCAGCAGCTCGCGCCTGACGCGCGACGGCGCCGCTGCGCCCTTTGACCGCAGCACCGGCAGCACCGACGGCCATTACGCCAACGCGCGCCTGAACGGCCAATGGAACCAGCAGATCGAAGGTGCCGGGCGGGTCGAGTTGAAGGGCGGCCTGAGCCAAGGCCGCTGGCGTGGGCGTGTGCAGCGAAGCCTGATTCGGGACGACGGCAGCGCGCTGCCAGCGGGTTACCGCTACACCGACGACATCAACACCAGCCGCGGCAGCACCGTCACGCTCGGTTCGAAATACACCTCCTTGCTGGCCAACGACCACAGCCTGGTCGCCGGCGCCGAACTGGAGAACAACCGCAGCCGCGAAGAGCACACCCAGAGCGACGAAACCGGTGACGACTTTCTGGCCAGCGCCTTGCGGGTGGCGGCCTACGTGCAAGACGAATGGAACCTCACGCCGCAATGGGCCGTGCATGCGGGCCTGCGCTGGGAGGGCATTCGCACACGCGCGAGCGCCTTGCAAGCGGGTGCGAGCCTGGGTGAGTTCACCAACCGCAGCAGCGTGTGGACACCGCTGTTCCATGCCGTCTGGAAGCCCGACCCAAAAAGCCGCGACCAGCTGCGCCTGAGCCTCACGCGCAGCTACCGATCGCCCACGGTGCAAAACCTGATCGCCCGGCCGCGCCAGTCGACGCTCAACTCCGAAACCCGGCCCGACCGTGCGGGCAACCCCAACCTGAGGCCCGAGTTGGCGACCGGCGTCGACGTCGCGGTCGAGCGCTACCTGGCTGGCGGGGGCATCCTCAGCGCCAGCCTCTTTCACCGCAACATCAGCGACTACATGCGCAGCGTCACCACGCTGGAAGCCACACGCTACGTCGCACGCATGCAAAACGTGGGCGACGCCGTCACCCAGGGCATCGAGCTCGAAGCCAAGATGCGCCTGAGCGACGTGGTGGCCGATGCGCCGCCGATCGACCTGCGCGTCAACGCCAGTGTGTTCCAGTCGCGCGTGAAAGACGTGCCCGGCCCCGACAACCGGCTCGACCAGCAAGCCGCAGGCACCGTCAACCTGGGCGCTGACTACCGTTTCCGCGGCACCCCCATCACCCTGGGCGGCAACCTCAACTGGACGCCGGGCTACATCACCCGCACCAGCGAAACCCAATCGCTGGAGCAGGGCCGCAAGCTGGTGGGCGACGCTTACGTGCTGGTGTTCCTGAGCCCCAACGCGCAGATTCGCCTCACGGCCAGCAACTTCGTTCCGCGCGACTACCTGACAGGCAACCGCTTTGAAGATGCCACCTTGCGTGAGACCTCTGAAACGAATACCAGCTCGTACATCAACTGGCAGCTGCGTCTTGAAATGAAGCTGTGACGGGCGGTTGACTTAAATCCAGACATTGACCAATAGCAGAGCTGTGCTATTTGTTATTTGTCTGGATTCCATGCATTCGACCGACTGAATCGGCCCGATTTCTCCCCGCAAACTCGGTGTTTGCCCTGATCTGGTGCCTTTTGGCACAGCCTTTGCGCTGTTTGGCACTACAGCTGCGTGACCACGCGGCGCCAGCCACCAAAAACAGGAGACACCATGCCCATCGTCTTGCGCCGTGCCGCGCTGCTCTTTCCCGCCTTCTCCGCCATCGCTGCCCTGGCCTTTGCTGCGTCGCCCATGGCCTTCGCCCAGTCCAAGGGTGAGATCCGCATCGCCCACGTTTACGGCAAGACCGGCCCGCTTGAGGCCTACGGCAAACAGACCCAGACCGGCCTGATGATGGGCCTGGAATACGCCACTGGCGGCACCATGATGGTGGCCGGCAAGAAGCTGGTGGTGATCGAAAAAGACGACCAAGGCAAGCCCGACATCGGCAAGAGTCTGCTCGCCACCGCCTACGGTGACGACAAGGCCGACATCGCCATTGGCACCACCGGCTCGGGCGTGGCGCTGGCCATGCTGCCGGTGGCCGAGGAGTACAAAAAGATCTTGCTGGTGGAGCCGGCCGTGGCCGACTCGATCACCGGCGAGAAGTGGAACAAGTACATCTTCCGCACCGGGCGCAACAGTTCACAAGACGCGATCAGCAACGCGGTGGCGCTCGACAAGCCCGGCGTGACGGTGGCCACCTTGGCGCAAGACTTCGCCTTCGGCCGCGACGGCGTGAAGGCCTTCAGAGACGCGATCAAAAACGCCAAGCTCGTTCACGAGGAGTACCTGCCTCCCGCCACCACCGATTTCACCGCCGGCATCCAGCGCCTGATCGACGCGCTGAAAGACAAACCCGGCCGCAAGATCGTCTGGGTGGTGTGGGCGGGGGCCAATTCGCCGTTCAGCAAGTTCGCTGATCTGGAGCTGCAAAAACGCTACGGCATCGAGCTCGCCACCGGCGGCAACATCTTGCCGGCGCTGGTGGCCTACAAGCAATACCCCGGCCTCGAAGGTGCGGCGTATTACTACTTCGGCATTCCGAAGAACCCGGTCAACGAGTGGCTGGTGGCCAACCACTACAAGAAATTCCAGAGCCCGCCTGACTTCTTCACCGCCGGCGGCATGAGCGCTGCCATTGCACTGGTTGAGGCACTCAAGAAGACCCAGGGCGACACCAACACCGACAAGCTAATCACCACGATGGAAGGCATGAGCTTCGAGACACCCAAAGGCAAGATGACCTTCCGCAAGGAAGACCACCAGGCCATGCAGAGCATGTACCACTTCAAGATCAAGATCGACCCGGCCTTCGCCTGGGGAGTGCCTGAACTCATCCGCGAGATCAAGCCGGAAGAGATGAACATTCCGATCAACAACAAACGTTGAAGTCATTCCTCGGCCAGAGTCCGTTCGCCCTGAGCTTGTCGAAGGGTGCGCAAAACACGGCGCGGGCTTCGACAGGCTCAGCCCGAACGGACCCTGGGGCCAGTTGAGGCTTGTTGCCAACCAACAGGAGACCAGCATGAGCATCGCATCCAAGCGTTTCGTTGCGGCGTTGTCGTTTGCCGTTGCGGCCTGCACGCACGCCGCCGTGCCCTTGCCGGCCTACAACGTCGACACCACCCAGATCACGGTGTCGGGCCTGTCCGCGGGCGGCTTCATGGCCAACCAGTTGAGCCACGCCTATTCGTCCACCTTCAAGGGCGTGGGCGTGTTTGCCGCCGGCCCGTACATGTGTGCGGGCCACAGCAACTACACCGCCTGCATGTACAACGCGAGCATCAGCGCCAGCATGCTGAGCGTCATGCAGGCCGACATCAACAACTGGAGCGGCACGGCCAACGACAACAAGGCCTTTGTGGCGGCCCAGAAGGTCTACCTGTTCGTCGGCAACAGCGACTCCACCGTGGGCCCCAACCCGATGAACGCGCTGCAAACGCAGTACCTCAACAACGGCGTACCGGCCGCCAACCTCGACTACGTGAAGCGCGCCAGCACCGCCCACGTGTTCCCGACAGACTTTGATGGCAGCGGCAACAACGCCTGCAGCAGCAGCGCCTCGCCCTACATCAGCAACTGTGGCTATGACGGCGCCAAGGCCGCACTGACCCAGTTCTACGGCGCACTCATTGCGCGCAACAACACGCCTGCGGCCAGCAACTACATCGAGTTCAACCAGAGCGCCTTCACCAGCAACCCCGGCATGGCCGCCACCGGCTGGCTGTATGTGCCGGCGAGTTGTGCGAGCGGCATGCAGTGCAAGCTGCACGTGGCGTTGCACGGCTGCCAGCAGAGCTACGCCAACATCGGCGACAAGTTCATCAAGAACACGGGCTACACCCGCTGGGCCGACACCAACCACCTCATCGTGCTGTTCCCGCAGGCCAAGGTGGACAGCACCCGCCGCGCCACCTCGGCCAGCGGCTCGCTGGCCAACCCCAATGGCTGCTGGGACTGGGTCGGCTGGTACGGCAACAACTTTGCGCAGAAGGCCGGCACGCAGCAGATGGCCATCAAGGCGATGGTCGACCGGCTGGCGTCGGGTGGCGGCACCCCACCGGACCCGGACCCCAATCCGCCGCCACCACCGCCCCCACCACCACCGCCGCCGCCCGACCCCGCGCCCAGCTGCGTCACCGCGAGCAACTACGCCCACACCACGGCCGGCCGCGCGCGCGTCTCAATGGGCTACGCGCTGGCCAATGGCTCCAACCAGAACCTGGGTTTGTGGAACGTGTTCGTCACGACCACGCTGAAGCAAACCGCACCGAACTACTTTGTCCTTGGCACCTGCCCCTGAAATGAGAACCCCCACATCGCTTCGCTCTTGCCCGCCAAGGGGGCGCGCAACCGCCTTGGGGCGGCCCTACGGCGGTTGCCGTGCTTGAAACCAAAGACCTGACCATCCGCTTCGGCGGGCACGTGGCGGTGGACCACGTGAGCTGCGCGTTCCAGCCCGGCACCTTGACCGCCATCGTCGGCCCCAATGGCGCAGGCAAGACCACCTACTTCAACCTGATCTCCGGCCAGCTGCGTGGGAGCGAAGGCACGGTCAAGTTGAACGGTGTCGACATCACCCGCGAAGCCGCTTCGGCGCGCACGCACCGCGGCATCGGCCGCGCGTTTCAGCTGACGCAGTTGTTTCCCAACCTGTCGGTGGTGGAAAACGTGCGCCTGGCTGTGCAGTCGCGCCGCAAGGAGGGGCTCAACCTCTGGTCGGTGTGGCTCGACCAGCGCAACACCCTGGAGCGCGCCCACATGATGCTGGAGCGTGTGCGCCTGGCCGACAAGGCCGACGTGGCCGCGAGCAGCCTGCCGCACGGCGATCAACGCAAGCTCGAGGTCGCCATGCTGATGGCCCTCGACCCCCAAGTTTTCATGTTCGACGAACCCACCGCGGGCATGAGCGTGGACGAGGTTCCAGTGATCCTGGATCTCATCCACGCACTCAAATCACGGCGCGACTGCACCATCTTGCTGGTCGAACACAAGATGGACGTGGTACGCGAGCTGGCCGACCGCATCATCGTCTTGCACAACGGGCAGCTGGTGGCCGATGGCGAGCCGGCCGAGGTGATCGCCTCGCCGATCGTTCAGCAGGCTTACCTGGGCACCGTGGCCGAGGCGGCCGCATGAACGAAGACCGCGAATCTCCGCTCGGGCTGAGCTTGTCGAAGCCCAGCGCGCTTGCCACCAAGGCTTCGACAGGCTCAACCCGAACGGAGCAGCAGGCACTGCTTCAACTGCAAGGCGTGCACACGCACATCGCGCAGTACCACATCCTCCACGGCGTTGACTTCGAGGTGCCCACCGGCCAGGTCACCATGCTGCTCGGTCGCAACGGCGCCGGCAAGACCACCACGCTGCGAACCATCATGGGCCTGTGGGCCACCTCCAAGGGCCGTGTGCGCTTCGACGGCCAAGACATCCAGGGCCGCAACACACCCGACATCGCCCAACTCGGCATCGCCTACGTGCCCGAAAACATGGGCGTTTTTGCCGACCTCAGCGTCGCCGAAAACATGCTGCTCGCCGCGCGCAACGCGCGCACGATCGACCAGCTCGACACGGCTCGGCTCGAATGGCTGTTCGGCCTGTTCCCGGCGTTGAAGAAGTTCTGGCTCCACCCGGCCGGCAAGCTCTCGGGCGGGCAAAAGCAGATGCTTGCGATTGCACGCGCGATGGTCGAGCCGCGCCGCCTGCTGCTGATCGACGAGCCGAGCAAGGGCCTCGCGCCCGCCATCATTCAAAACCTGATCGCCGCGCTGCGCGAGCTCAAGCGCACCGACACCACCGTGCTGCTGGTCGAGCAAAACTTCAGCGTAGCGCGTGCCCTGGGTGACCAGGTGGCGGTGATGGACAACGGGCAGGTTGTGCACCGCGGTGCGATGGCCGAGCTGGCCGACGACGAAGGCTTGCAGCAACGCCTGCTGGGTTTGTCGCTGGGAGCGCATCAATGAACAAGACCAGTTTTGACTGGCTGCCGCTGGCCCTGGTGCCGGCGCTGGCACTGCTTGCATTGCCCGCCATCGGCTCACCCTCGTCGTGGCTCACGCTCACGGTGGCGGGCCTGGCCATGGGCATGATCATCTTCATCATCGCCTCGGGCCTCACGCTGGTGTTCGGCTTGATGGACGTGCTGAACTTCGGCCACGGTGTGTTCATTGCCCTCGGCGCGTTTGTGGCCACCAGCGTGTTCGTGTTCATGGGGGGCTGGACGGCCGCCGACAACGTGTGGCTCAACCTGGGTGCCGTCTTCTGCGCCATGCTGGTGGCGATGTCGGTGGCCGGTGCCGTCGGCTGGGCCTTCGAGCGGGTGCTGGTGCGCCCGGTCTACGGCCAGCACCTGAAGCAGATCCTCGTCACCATGGGCGGCATGATCATTGGTGAAGAGCTCATCAAGGTGATCTGGGGCCCGACGCAGATTGCGCTGCCGCTGCCCACTGCGTTGCGCGGAGCTTTCATCTTTGGTGACGCAGCGATCGAGAAGTACCGCGTGGTGGCGGTGGTGATCGGTGCGGCGGTGTTGATCGCGATGCTGTTCACCCTCAACCGCACCAAGCTTGGCTTGCTGATACGCGCCGGTGTGCAAGACCGCGAGATGGTCGAGAGCCTGGGCTACCGCATCCGCCGTTTGTTTGTCGGTGTGTTCGTCGCGGGCTCGGCCCTGGCCGGGTTGGGCGGTGTGCTGTGGGGCCTGTACCAGCAGAACG
>JBBRFR010000068.1:0-13275 GCA_038241485.1 Burkholderiales bacterium | reverse complement strand
ACCCCAGAGGTGACCTGCCGCAAGTGCACGAGCCCGAGGTGAGTGCCGAAGCATCAGAGTTTTCGGAAGACGTGGCGCGCACCAACAACTCACTGGTCCAGGGTTACAAGCGCATCCAGAATGAGCTCTGATAAAGCGCCTGGCTACCGGCCTTTATGGAAAGCACCGCGCCTGCCTCTCACTCCAGCCGGCCAACTCGCCTGCCAACCACTGTCCAGCATCCAGAGGCAGATCGTGCCCGGCCTCCGGGTGCATGACGCATTCGACACCCCACCGGGCAGCCAACGAGCGCGAGCACCGCGGGTCGACGAGAGTGTCGCCATGGCTCGCCACGACCAAAACGGGAACCGCAGGCATTGGCCCGGGGTGACGATAGAGCGCTGCAGCGATCAACTGCCGCAGTGCGTTCGCAGGGGAAACCGGCCGCGCTTGCCGAATCGATACCCATTGCTCGACCACCCCTACATGACTACGCGGAGAGCTGCTCGTGAGACGCATAACGGTTTGCTCGGCGCGGCTTGGATCAGTCGGCATCAGCAGCCGCAGCAGCCCAACAAGATTCACCGGGCGCAAGCGCTGGTGAAGTGGGCTGAACGGCCGCATGCTGGTGTTGATGAGCATGCAGGCTGCCAGCTCTTGAGGCCAGGCGTTCGCCCAAGCCGCAGCCACCATGCCACCCAGCGACAGCCCGACCAGGTGGTATGGAGGCCGAGCCCCTGCGAGCTGAAGCTGTCGACGGCAGGCCTCGACCATGGCCTCCACTCGGCAGGGGCTGCACTCGCGCCACAGGTGACCGGCACCCGGCAGATCGGGCATCACCACGCGTGCGCCCGGCACGGCTTGGCCGAGTTCACCGGGGAACTCGCCCCAATGTCCGTGCTCGCGCGTCAAGCCGCGCAACAAAACCCAAGTGCTCATCTGACATGCCCCCGCCCGGTGTGGCTCCAGGCGAGCATGAATGGCCTTTGTGAAACCATGAAGACCTCGCCAGCGGGTGGAGTTTCGGCATCGGACTGCCACAATCAGCAGGCCGTCTCCAAGGTGCTCACGCATCATCTGGCGCGCAGCCCTATACGTCACCCATGTTCAAGCTTTTCAGCCGCGTGATTCTCTCGGTGCTTCTGTTGCTGGCGCAGCAGGGCGCGATGCTGCACGAGCTGAGCCACCTCGCGGCGTCTCCAACCCAGCAGGACAGTGACGAGGGCCAACACGCCATAGGCGGCCTGTGCAGCGCCTGCCTGGCGTTTTCGCAAGTGGGCATCAGCACGCTGCCCGAACTCAGGCCGCTCGACTTGCTGGCCGGCTTGGCATTTCAGGCCGCGCTCGACATTGCGGCTGCGGGGCACACCCGCGAGCTGCCAACGCAACGCAGCCGGGGCCCGCCCACCTTTCTCTGATCGCCCGTTTGGCTCGCTCGATCTGCGTGGCAGTTTGCCGCAGACAGGGCTTTCCCCGTCACACGTTCAGAGGTTGTCAACATGCTGCTTGCTCCATCCCATGCTTTGGCCGTTGCCAAGGCCATTGCGTTTCCGATCACCACCTTCGCGCTGGCCTCGCTCCTTCTCACCGCCACGGCCTCTCATGCGGCCGAGCAAGCGCATGCCCATGGCCTTGCCAAGCTGGAGGTCGCCGTGGAACCGACCACGCTAAGCATCCAGCTGGAGTCGCCGCTTGACAACATGGTGGGCTTCGAGCGCGCACCCCGCAACGACAAAGAGCGCCAACGAACCCAGGCCGCCGTGGCGAAGCTGACTGCCGCCGACGTGCTGTTCAAGATCGATCCTGCAGCGCAATGCAAGCTCGCCAAGGTGGAACTCACGTCCGCCGTCTTGAAGCTGGGCAAACCCGATCCGGCGGAAGAGAAATCCGGTCATGCCGATATCGACGGCAGCTTCGAGTTCACTTGTGTAGACGCCAGCAAAGCGGCCTACATCGACCTGAGCCTCTTTGAGTTTGCGGGCCTGAAGCGCCTGGAGGTGCAGGTGGCCACACCGAAGGGTCAGTTCAAGCGCAGCCTGAAGCGACCCACCAGCCGCCTCCTGCTCACCAAGTGAAGGCCGCCCCATGATCGAGGTTCTCGATTTGCGCTTTCGCTGGCCCGGCGCCGAGCATGACTGTGTCGACATCCCTGAGTTCCACGTCGCCGCAGGCAGCAGCCTGTTTCTGCACGGCCCCAGCGGGGGAGGCAAGAGCACCTTGCTTGGCTTGCTCGCCGGGGTGTTGCTGCCCGACCAGGGCCGTGTGAGTGTCTTGGGCACACCATGGGCGGCACTTTCGGGCGCACGGCGAGATGCGTTCCGCGCCGATCACGTGGGCTACATCTTTCAGCAGTTCAACCTGCTGCCCTACCTGAACGTGCTTGACAACGTGCTGCTGCCTTGCCGTTTCTCGAGTTCGCGCCGCGAACGCGCGGCTGCGGGCGGCTCGCCCATCACCGCGGCCCACCAACTGCTCGCTCAGGTGGGCCTTGACAAGGCGCTGTGGGCGCGGCCGGCCGCCCAGTTGTCAGTCGGGCAGCAGCAGCGCGTTGCGGCGGCCCGGGCCTTGATCGGGCGCCCGGAAGTGGTCATTGCCGACGAGCCCACCTCGGCGCTCAATGCCGCGCTGCGAGACGGCTTCATGGAGTTGCTACTGGGGCAATGCCGAGCCGCGGGCAGCTCGCTCGTGTTCGTCAGCCACGATGAGCGCTTGGCATCACGCTTCGAGCGCCAGGTGTGTCTGGCCGAAATCAATCGCGCCCCAACGGACTTGTCAGAGGCAATACCTTGAAGCACTTGCGCGGCTTCACGCCCCTTGAGCAACAGTTCCTGCATGTGGACGCTGCGCCGTCGAAGAAGGGCCAGTGGGTGTGGCCGTTGCTCGCCGTGTCGGCAGTCGCGTTGGCGGTGGGCCTGGGCTCCACGCTCTTGCCATTGCCGAAAGCCTCGCGCGACTTCAGGCAAGACATTCCTCGGCCCGATCGAGTCGCAGCAAATGGAGCAGCCGAGGGTTTTGAACTCATCGGCTGGCCCGATCTGATGCCCGAGGGCTGGAACCCCACCCAACAGCTTCGAAAGATGCAAGAGGCTGAGCGTTTCGTGTTTGATTCCGACCCGCGCGCTGCCGCGACGCTGAGCGTCGTGCGTCGCGACTCGCTCGTGGCGACCAGTGGCTACCAGTTGGTGGCCGTGGCAGTCGATCCGTATGAGCCAGCCCAAAAGCAGTAAAGGCACCGCATGAAAGCATTGTTCGTGTTGGCCGCTCGCAGCGCATGGAACCGGCGCTTCGTACTGTCGCTGGTGGCGCTGTCGATTGCGCTGTCGACTTTCCTGCTGCTGGGCATCGAGCGCATCCGAACCGACGTGCGCGAGAACTTCTCGCAGTCCGTCTCGGGCACCGACCTGATTGTGGGTGCACGCACGGGCTCCGTACAGCTGCTGCTGTACTCGGTCTTCCGCATCGGCAGCGCCACCAACAACATCCGCTGGAGCAGCGTGCAAACCATCGGCCAGCACCGTGCGGTGGCGTGGATGGTGCCGATCTCGCTGGGTGATTCGCACCGTGGCTTCCCGGTGGTGGGCACCACTGGCGCGTATTTCCAGCGCTTCCAGTACGGCGACCGTCAGCATCTGCGGGTGTCGCAGGGCAAGCCTTTCGAGGGCGTGTTCGATGCCGTGATCGGTGCAGAGGTGTCCAAACGCCTGGGTTACAAGCTGGGAGACCGCATCGTGCTCAGCCATGGCGACGGCGCCATGGCGGCCAACGACCATGCCGACAAGCCGTTCACCGTCGCAGGCATCCTGCAAGCCACCGGCACGCCGGTGGACCGCTCGGTGCACATCAGCCTGCAGGGCATGGAGGCCATTCACCTCGACTGGATCGTCGGTGTGCCTTTGCCAGGCATGGCGGTGCCGGCCGATCAGGTCGGCACCCACGACCTGACGCCGAAGAACGTGACGGCCGTGCTCATGGGCCTGAAGAGCCGAGCGGCCGTGTTTTCGGTGCAGCGGTCGATCGCGGAGTTCGACGGTGAGCCCCTGCTGGCCATCTTGCCCGGCGTGGCGCTCGATGAGCTGTGGGACGTTGTCGGCGCGGGCGAGCGCGGGCTGCTCGCGATGAGTGCGCTGGTTGCGCTGGTCAGCCTGACCGGCCTCGTGGCGGTGATCATGGCGGGCTTGAACGAGCGGCGTCGCGAGCTGGCCATCTTGCGGGCGGTCGGTGCCGGGCCTCGGCAGGTGCTGCTGCTGCTGGCCACCGAGGGCGCGATCGTCACCTTCACCGGCGTTGTGGTGGGCGCCCTGGCTTGCTTGCTGGCCGTGGCAGCGCTGGGCGGGTGGTTCCAGTCCCAAGTGGGCGTGACCCTGCATCTGCAAATGCCAACAGCGACCGAGTGGCTCTTGCTCGGCGCGGTGCTGGCTTGCGGTTGGCTGGCGAGCCTGGTGCCCGGCTACCGCGCCTACCGCCTTGCTCTGGTCGACGGGCTTTCGCCGAGGGTGTGAGCATGAGGAGACGCCGCGCACTCGTCACGGCAAGCGCCACCTGCGTTGTGGCGGCGGGTGCCTTGTACGCCCTGACTGGAGGCCCGCGTGCGACCGCCGATCAGGCACGAACTTTCAAAGAGATTCGCTGGGACGCCCTCATTCCGAAAGACTGGGATCCGATCAAACGCTTTCAGAACAGCAACCGCGGGGTCATGGACGACTCTGACCCTTACGCGCAAGCCCCAGTGAAGGGCATCAGAACGATGGACACAGTGTGGGTGAGCGGCCTATTGGCGACCACACGAAGGGAGTCTTCGATGGGCATGAGCGGCTACGACTTGAAGGCGGTTGCGGTCAGCCTTTCGCCGCACCGATGAGATGCGTTCTTGCCTTACACATGCCGGCGCACATTGTTGACGCCACCGATTCGAAAATGGAGCAGAAGATGAATGCAATCGCCTTCGATACCACCCGCCGGGGTCTCGTGTTTGCGCTCGTGATGGCCTGCTCAAGCAGCATGTCTCAGCCGTCGGCTGGCGCTTCCGCCTTTCGCCCGGTGTTCAAAGAACTCCAGTGGGACGACCTGGTTCCCAAGGGCTGGGATCCGTACAAGGAGATGCGTGACAAGAATGTCGGCAGCCTGATCGACGGCAGTCCGCGTGCCTTGCAACGCATGCGCGAGATGCGCGAACTCTGGGACAACGCTCCCACAAACAAGGCCCTGAATGGCCAAGCCGTCAAGCTGCCGGGCTACATCGTGCCGCTCGAAGGCGCCACGGAAGGGCTGAGAGAGTTCTTGCTGGTGCCTTACTTCGGCGCGTGCATCCACTCACCGCCGCCACCCGCCAACCAGATCGTGCACGTCGTCGCGGCCAAGCCCGTGAAGGGTTTTGCGGCCATGGACACGGTGTGGGTCAGCGGAGAATTGACCATGGCTCGGCAAGATTCCGAGATGGGCGTGAGTGGCTACAAAATCGACGCAACAGCCGTCGATCGCTACGTTTCACCGGCGAGGTGATAGGGCCGGGGCAGCACACCTCGGGCAAACGCCCATCGATCAGCTGCTCGACATCCGCGGCTTCAACCTGAACGCGATGCCGTCATGCCGACGTGCACGTGGCGCGAGGTGTCGCACGCAGGGCAAAAGACACACGCTGCCGCTCACCGCGCCCTCTCGGCCCCCCGCTCGTACCAGCCCTTGCTCGAGTTGACGACCTTGACCACCGCCAGCATCACCGGCACCTCGATCAGCACGCCGACCACGGTGGCGAGTGCGGCACCGGATTCGAAGCCGAAGAGGCTGATCGCCGCCGCCACCGCCAGCTCGAAAAAGTTGCTGGCGCCGATCAGCGCCGACGGGCAGGCCACGCTGTGCGACTCACCCAGGCGCCGGTTCAGCCAGTAGGCCAGTCCCGAGTTGAACAGCACCTGGATCAGGATCGGCACGGCCAGCATGGCAATGACCAGCGGTTGTTCGATGATCGCCTGGCCCTGGAAGGCGAACAGCAGCACCAGCGTGGCGAGCAGCGCGGTGATCGACCACGGGCCAATGCGCGCGAGCGTGGCTTCGAGCGCAGCGGGGCCGCGCCGCAGCAAGGCCTTGCGCCACAGCTGCGCCAGCACCACAGGAATCACGATGTACAACACCACCGAGGTGATCAGCGTGTCCCAGGGCACCACGATCGATGAGAGCCCGAGCAGCAGCGCCACGATGGGGGCGAAGGCGAACACCATGATGGTGTCGTTGAGCGCCACCTGCGACAAGGTGAAGAGTGGGTGGCCGCCGGTCAGCCGGCTCCACACGAACACCATGGCCGTGCAAGGCGCTGCGGCCAACAGAATCAGGCCGGCGATATAGCTGTCAGCTTGCCCCGCAGGCAGGTAGGGCGCGAAGACGTGGCGAATGAAAAGCCAACCCAGCAGCGCCATCGAGAACGGCTTGACCGCCCAGTTGATGAACAGCGTGACGCCGATGCCGCGCCAGTGGCTTTTCACCTGGCTCAAGGCGCCGAAGTCGACCTTCAGCAACATGGGAATGATCATCACCCAGATCAGCAGCCCGACCGGCAGGTTGACCTTCGCTATCTCCATGCGGCCGACGGCCTGCACCGGCGAGGCAAACAGTTGCCCCAACGTGATGCCGGCAACGATGCACAAGAAAACCCAGACAGTGAGGTAGCGCTCGAAGACGCTCATGGGCGCCGGTGTGGCGGCCCGGGCGGGCAAAGTGGCAGTGGGCATCTTTCTCGGCCGATCAGCGGGTGCCGATGTCCTTGATCTCGCTCTGGATCGCCAACTTGTCCAGCGATTGCAACGGCAAGGCCAGCATGAGTTCGATCCGGCGTTTGAGGATGACGGCGGTGTCCCAGAAAACCTGCGCCTTCTGTGGGTCTGTGCCCTGGAAGACCGCCGGGTCGGCCACGCCCCAATGTGCCGTCATCGGTTGACCCTGCCAGACCGGGCAGACCTCACCGGCCGCCTTGTCGCAGACCGTGAAGACGAAGTCGAGTTCGGGCGCACCGGGCGCGGCGAACTCGGACCAGCCCTTGCTGCGGTAGCCGTCGGTCGGGATGCGCAAGCGCTCCAGGGTCTTGAGCGCTAAAGGGTTGACTGAACCTGAGGGGTGGCTGCCGGCTGAGTAAGCGATGAAGTTGCCGCGACCGATGCTGTTCAGCAGGCCTTCGGCCAAGATGGACCGGGCTGAGTTGTGGGTGCAGACGAAGAGTACGTTGTAGACCTTGTCGCTCATGGCGGGCTCCTGGGCGGGTTGATTGAACTGAATGGCGGGTAGTGGCGTGGCGTGTCGTGTCGTGCAGATCAGCAGGTGGTGCAACCGGGCGGCAAATTGATGTCGCAGACGGTGTTTGTCGCCTGGCAGCAATGGGCCGCCAGATAGGCCATCAAGGCGTTCATCTGTTCTAGTGAAGGGCGATAGATCAGGTGACGGCCATCACGCTCTTGCGACACCAAGCCGGAGTGCGTGAGTTCTTTCAGGTGAAACGAGAGCGTGGAGGCCGGCACGTCGAGCGTGGCCGACAAGGCACCTGGGGTCAGCCCCTGCGGGCCCGCACCGACCAGCGCGCGGAAGACGCGCAGGCGCATGCCCTGGGCCAACGCGGCGAGAGAGGCGACGGCGGTTTTCTCGTCAATCGCGGGCTGCTGGCGAACGGCGGTTCGGGTTTTGGTTGCAGTGCTTGCCATGAGCGCCTCAATGCGGTCGGCCGGCGACAGACACGGCGCCCTTTGCCGGTGCTGACGCGGGGGCAGGGGGGAGATTCGTGTCTTGTCCCAGAGCGGCTTTTGCGTCTGCTGTGGGCAGCTTGGTGGGCAAGGCGAGGGTGATCAGCCAGCACGCGACGAGCATCACCGCCGAGCCGCTGAGCGAGAACAGCAAGCCGCCCCACTGGTACAGCAAGCCCGACAACAGGGTGCCGAAGAAACGACCGAGTGCGTTGGCAGCGTAATAGAAGCCCACGTCTTCGGCGGCTTTTTCAGAGCCAGCGTAGGCCAGGATGAGGTACGAATGAATCGACGAATTGACCGCAAACGCGAACCCGAAAACGCCCAGGCCAGCCACCACCACCCATTCGAGGTGAGGCACCTTCATCGCGACCACGATGGCCAGCGCGATGGGCACGATGGCGAGCAAGGCCGACCAAAGCCGCGCGGCGGGCACTTCATGGCTCAAGCCGTCGTCGCTGCGCTTCACCAGGGCGGGTGCCAGAGCCTGCACCAGACCGTAGCCGATGGTCCACGCGGCGAGGAAGCCGCCGACCATGGTGAAGGTCCAGCCCGACGCGTACAGGAACACCGGCACACCCACCACAAACCAGACATCGCGCGCACCAAACAGCGCCACCCGTGCGGCCGCCAACAGGTTGATGGCGCGGTTCTTGGCGAACAACTCCTTGGCCGACTTGGATGCCTTGCTCTTGCCCATCAACGGCGGCACAAAGATCACCACGCCAGCCAGCACCGGGGCCAGCAGGCCGGCCATCGCCCACAGCGACACCTGGAACCCGAGCCGGTCGAGCAGCAGGCCACCGAGGAAGAAGCCCACGCCCTTCATGGCGTTTTTGCTGCCGGTGAACCAGGCCACCCACTTGAACAACTGGCCCGATGCGGTGCTGGCGGTGAGTTTGATGGCCGACTTGCTGGCCGTCTTGGTCAGGTCCTTGGCGACACCACACACACCTTGCGACAACACCACCCAGGCCACCGACATCGTCGCCGTCCAGCCAGGTGACAACAGCGACAGCAGAAAGAAGCCCGCGATCTGCGTGCACAGCCCGACCGTCAGCATGCGCTGGATGCCGTAGCGTGTGGCCAGCCAACCGCCGATCAGGTTGGCCACCACGCCCATCGCCTCATAGAGCAGGAACAGAAACGCCAGCGTGAAGGGCGAGTAGCCCAGCCGGTAGAAGTGCAGCAGCACCAGCATGCGCAGTGCGCCGTCGGTGAGCGTGAAGCCCCAGTAAGCGGCGGTGACGATGGCGTAGTGGCGAGCGCCGTTCGACGGCGACACCAGGGGCGCAGCGGGTGAGGGCGGTGAGGCTCCCATCTGAATCAGAGGCCGAGGCTGTCTATGTGGCACGCCAGGTCGACCATGCGGCAGGCATAACCCATCTCGTTGTCGTACCAGGCGTAGACCTTGAGCATGGTGCCGTCAGTGACCAGGGTAGAGAGCGCATCGACGATCGAGCTGCGCGTGTCACCGGCATAGTCGGCACTGACAAGAGGGCGCTCCTCGTAGCCCAGGATGCCGGCCAGCGGGCCCTTGGCGGCCTCGGCAAACAGGCGGTTCACTTCGTCGGCCGTGGTCTCGCGCTGAAGCTCGAACACGCAGTCGGTGAGCGACGCATTGAGCACCGGCGCACGCACGGCGTGACCGTTGAGCTTGCCCTTCAGTTCGGGATAGATCAGCGCGATGGCCGTGGCACTGCCGGTGGTGGTGGGCGCCAGGCTGAGCATTGCGCTGCGAGCGCGGCGCAAGTCTTTGTGAGGCGCGTCGACCATCAGGTTGGTGTTGGTCGGGTCGTGGATGGTCGTGATCTGGCCGTGGCGGATGCCAAGCGACTCGTGCACGACCTTCACCACCGGCGCCAGGCAATTGGTGGTGCAAGACGCGGCGGTGACGATGCGGTGCTGCGCCGGGTCATACAGGTGGTGGTTGATGCCGACCACGATGTTGAGCACACCGCCCACCTTCACCGGCGCAGCCACGATCACACGCTTGGCGCCGCGGTCGAGGTGGCCCTGCAAGGCCTCGGGCGCCAGGAACTTGCCGGTGCATTCAAGAACCAGGTCCACGCCAAGGTCGCCCCAGGGGACCTCGGCAGCGCTGGCGTGTGAAGAGAACGCCACCTGGCGCTCGTCGATGCGGATGGCGGTGTCGCCCTCGGCGGCTATGTCAGCGCGCCAACGGCCTTGAACACTGTCAAACGCGAGCAGGTGGGCCGTTGCCGCAGCGCCGCCCTTGAGCTCGTTGACGTGCACGACGTCCAGCCGGTTGCCCGCGCGTGGGTCGTCTGATGGCCGCTCGGCCGCCCCCATCGCGGCACGCAGTGCCAGTCGGCCAATGCGGCCCATTCCGTTGATTCCAACTCTCATGCTCGACCCTGTGGCAGTGAACACACAAAGGGAGGGCATAGGCCCATCCTTCTAAGATTGTCGAAGGATAGGCTTGGACTGTGACGCTAGGGTGACAGCGGCGGGTGTCAGGGCGCGCGAAGAACGCTCGCGCTCCTTGCAAGGGATCGGCGAGCACCGATCCCCTGCGTCTTAGCGTGCGCTGCCTCGGCGCACCAAGTTGACGATGGCCAGCAAGATCACCGCGCCCAGCAAAGACACGACCAAGCCAGACACGCTGAAGTCGCCCGAGTTGACGGTGCCGGTGCCAAACATTGGCGCCAAGAACCAGCCGCCCAGCAAGGCACCCACGATGCCCACGACGATGTTGAGGATCAAGCCCTGTTGGGCGTCGGTCTTCATGATGATGCTGGCGACCCAGCCGATGAGACCGCCGACGATCAACCAAATGATGAGATTCATGGTGTTTCTCCGTGTATGAAAGGGGTGCAGGCAATTTAGCCGCCGCAGCTTTTGAGCGCGAGCGGAAGAAATCGCGTGCGAACGTAGGCTCGCGCCTACGGGCCCCGGTGTTCATGGTGGCGCCCATGCACTCTTTCTGCGCTCTTGTCCTGATATCGCGAGAACGCCCGGGCGGCTTGGTGCGAATACGCCGAAGTCCTACAGATTCGGGAGCCCGCCCTTGCTAGGCTGTCGCCATGGATCCTCACCTCGACCCGACGACTTACCACGCACTGCGAGCGCGATTGACGGAACTCGAGGCCGCACCGGTGCGTGACCTGCCCGCCATCGACGCGGTCATCGAGGCGCTGGCAGCAGAGCGGCGCCGGGTGAAGAAGTCGGCGGACGGCCACCAAGGCAACAACCCGATCGAGTGGCGCCGCAGCGATCCGCCCGCCCCATGAACGCAGGACGCTCTCGCGTGCGAATGTGGCTCGCATTTTTTCTAGGCTGCCTGGTTGCGGGCGTTGGCGTGCTGGTTGCCATCAATTTCATGAGTGGCGAGAAGCAGCTCGACCGCCGCATCTCGCACATCTACGCCCTCGAAGACCCCCAGTTTGCCCACGAGTTGGGCGCGTTGCTGGGGCCGCCTTTCCTGCCGGGCAACCAGGCCACGATCTTGCTGAATGGCGACCAGATCTTCCCTTCGATGCTGAGCGCGATCGAGGGCGCTCGCAGGTCGATCACCTTCGAGACCTACATCTATTGGTCAGGCGACATCGGGCGCCGCTTCGCGTCAGCACTCGGGGACGCAGCCCGCCGCGGCGTGCCCACCCACGTGCTGCTCGACTGGGTGGGTAGCGGCAAGATGGACGAGGCGCTGCTCGAAGAGTTGAAAGCCTCCGGCGTGCAGATCAGAAAGTTTCACCCACCCCGCTGGCACAACCTGGGGCGATTGAACAACCGCACCCACCGCAAGCTGTTGGTGGTGGACGGCCTCGTCGGCTTCACAGGCGGCGTGGGCATTGCCGAAGAATGGACGGGCCATGCGCAAGACCCCAACCACTGGCGCGACACCCACGTCAGGGTAGAGGGGCCTGTCGTCGCGCAGACCCAAGCCGTCTTCATGGACAACTGGGTCAAGGTGACGGGCGAGGTTCTGCACGGCGAGGCCTACTTTCCTCAACTTGCGCCGCGCGGTGACTCGCGTGCGCAGATGTTCAGCAGCTCGCCCACCGGGGGCAGCGAAAGCATGCAGCTGATGTATCTTTTCTCGATCGCGGCGGCCACCCGAACGATCGATTTGTCAGCAGCTTATTTTGTGCCGGACGACCTGACCCGCGACGCCTTGCTCGCCGCCATGAAGCGCGGCGTCAAGTTGCGCATCATCGTGCCCGGCGATCACATGGACAGCGAGACCGTCAAGCGTGCGTCGCGTGCCAAATGGGGGCCGCTGCTGCAAGGCGGCGCCGTGCTCGCGCAGTACCAACCCACGATGTTCCATTGCAAGGTGCTGATCATCGACCGCTTGCTGGTGTCGCTGGGCTCCACCAACTTTGACAACAGGTCATTCCGACTCAACGACGAGGCCACACTGAACATCCTGGACAAGGCCTTCGCCGACGCGCAAACCGCAGTTTTCGAGCAAGACCTGGCCCGCTCCAGCCGCGTCAGCTTGGAGAGCTGGGCCCAGCGCCCACGCAGCGAAAAGATCGGCGACTGGCTGACCAGCCTGCTCAGCCCCCAGCTCTAGGCAGCTCAGCGCACCACGCGGCGAATGCACGCCAGCAGCAAGCGAAGGAGAAACGATGTTCGATCTGGCCATGCCGTGGTGGGAGTTCATTGCCCGCGCCGCCATCGTGTACATCGCTTTGATGTTGATGGTGCGCATCTCTGGCAAACGCACGATTGGGCAGTTCACGCCGTTCGATTTGCTCGTCGTGATGCTCCTCAGTGAGGGCGTGAGCAACTCTTTGGTGGGAGAGGACAACTCGGTCGCAGGAGGCCTCATCGTCGCCGGCACGCTGATCGCGCTCAATTTGGCCATGGCAATGGCCAGCGCCCGAAGCAAGAAACTCGAGACCTTGATCGAAGGAAGCCCGGTGTTGATCGCACGGGACGGGCAGGTCTTCCACCAAGTGCTCAAGCGCGAGCACATCGGGCAAGGAGACCTTGAGAAAACCTTGCGAGAAAACGACTGTGAGCTTCAAGACATGAGGTGCGCGTTCTTGGAGATCGATGGCAGCATCAGCATCATGAAAAGATGTCCTGGGGGGTGACGTGCCTGAGTTGGGCCATCAAGGGGTTCTAAGCCCAAATCTCAGAAAATTCCGGCGACCCGCCGTGGCCCCAAAAAATGGCGCTGTAGCCTGCCGCGCAGCCCAGCAGCCGACCCGCTCACTGCGCCGTGAAAACGGCCGCCATCTGGCGGGCGCGCTTGACATCGTCAGAGTGCAGGTAGATCGAAGTCGTCGCTATGGAGGCGTGACGCAGGTTGTCGCGCACGGCGGTGAGTTCGGCGCCGCGCTGCAGCGCATGAGTGGCATGGGTGTGACGCATCCAGTGCGGCGTGGCCCGGCGCAGCTTGTCGACGAAAGCAGGGTGTCCTTGATGAGCACGTCGGCGACGGTCGCAAAGAAGCGTTTCATCACGACCCACAGGCGCGCTCGGTTGATGCCGGCATCGCCGACGATGTTGCCCACCAGCGGGGTGTCCGGACTCCACTTGTGCGGTGTCGTGGGCAGGCCTCGCTGCACGAGGTAGCGGTCGAGCGCGGCGCGCGCCA
>JBBRFR010000067.1:0-13382 GCA_038241485.1 Burkholderiales bacterium | reverse complement strand
CATGCCGAACTTGCGCGCCATGGCCTGACGCGCCGGATTGATGTCCACGCCGATGATCTTGTCGGCGCCGACCATCTTCGCGCCCTGGATCACGTTCAGTCCGATGCCGCCCAGGCCAAACACGACCACGTTGGCACCGGCTTCCACCTTGGCGGTGAACAGCACCGCGCCAATGCCGGTGGTCACGCCGCAGCCGATGTAGCAGACCTTGTCAAACGGTGCGTCCTCGCGGATCTTGGCCAGCGAGATCTCGGGCGCCACCGTGTAATTGCTGAAAGTGCTGGTGCCCATGTAGTGAAAGATCGGCTGGCCGTCCAGGCTGAAGCGGCTGGTCGCGTCGGGCATCAGGCCCTTGCCCTGGGTGCCGCGGATCAGCTGGCACAGGTTGGTCTTGCGCGAGAGGCAAAACTTGCACTGCCGGCACTCGGGTGTGTAGAGCGGGATGACGTGGTCGTCTTTTTGCAGCGTGGCCACGCCCGGCCCCACGTCGACCACCACGCCGGCGCCTTCGTGGCCCAGGATGGCCGGGAACAGGCCCTCGGGGTCGGCGCCCGAGAGGGTGTAGTAGTCGGTGTGGCAAATGCCGGTGGCCTTGACTTCGATCAACACCTCGCCAGCCTTCGGACCCTCCAGGTCCACGGTTTCGATGGTCAGCGGCTGGCCGGCTTTCCAGGCGATGGCGGCGCGGGTTTTCATAGGGTGCCTCGTGGGGTGGGTGGGAGCTGCGGCGACTATAGGCACATCGTGCAAGCCTCACTCAGGCGCTTTATATTTCCCCACCCCCCCTTCTGCACCCCAAGGCCCCCATGAGCACACGCGGCAGCATCACCCCCATGACCATGAGCGACGGCGCCCTGATCGGCGTGTACCACGTGCAACCCAGCGCCCCACGGCGCGGCGGCCTGGTGCTGATTCAAGAGATCTTCGGCGTGACCGAACACATCCGCCAGCAATGCGACACCTTTGCCGAACAAGGCTACGAGGTGCTCGCGCCCGCACTCTTTGACCGCGAAGCCCCCGGCCTGCAGCTCGGGCGCACCCCCGACGACATGCAGCAGGCCATGAAGCTCGCACGCGAGCTGCACCCCTTTGCACTCTCGCTGGCCGACACCCAGACCTGCATCGATGCGCTCAAGGGCCGCGGCCCCGTCTTCCTCACCGGCTACTGCTACGGCGGCACCATCACCTGGGCGGTGGCCTGCCGCAGCGAGAACCTCACCGCGGCCAGCGGCTACTACGGCAGCCAGATCCCGTCGATGGCCACGCAGACGCCCCACTGCCCGACCATCCTGCACTTCGGCCGGCTCGATGCCAGCATCCCGATGGACGCGGTGGCCCAGGTGCAGGCCGCCCACCCCACCCTGCCGGTGCACGTGTACGAAGCCGGCCACGGTTTCAACGGCGACGGCCCACACCACGACGATGCCGCGGCCCAACTGGCCTACGAGCGCACCCTGGCGCACTTTCGGTCTTTCCACTAACGAACCAACCCCATGGCCTTTGCCGACACCCTCCAGCAGCTCCCGCCCATCGGCCACCTGGCCGGCCTGAAGCTGCTCGACCCGCACGGCGCCACCGTCGCCACGCTGCACAACCAGCCCGGCCAGGCCGGCTCGGTGGCGGTGTATGCCGCGCTGGCCGAGCGTTATGGTGCGATCACGGTGCAAGCCGCGCACGAAGGCCTGCTGATGTACGCCGAGCACACCGCCGACGCACGCGCCCACCCCGGCAAGCACCCCAACATCGACCGTTTGATCTCTCTCATCGAGGCCGGTGGGCTTTACGCGGTGAAGCTGCTGCCGGCGGCGTGAATGCCTGCCACAAACCAAAGCAACCTCACGCCGTGCGCTTGTCGCCAAGCTCTGTTAACTTCCGCTCCCTGAAAACGCCGGAGGAGAGCCTCGCATGAGCGATTTGCTAGACCGCCTGCGCGCACTCCCGTCGGGCAGCTTGAGCGGCCTGCGCCGTGGCATCGAAAAAGAAAGCCTGCGTTCGCTCGCGACCGGCAAGCTGGCATTGACGCCGCATCCGGCAGAGCTGGGCTCAGCGCTCACGCATCCACACATCACCACCGACTTCAGCGAGTCGCAGGTCGAGCTGGTGACGCGGGTGCACCTGAGCATCGAGGCCTGCTTAGAGGAGCTGACGCAGATCCACCAGGCCAGCTACCAGGCCCTGCGTGAGCTGGGCGACGAGATGCTGTGGGTGTCGAGCATGCCCTGCGACCTGCCCACGGATGAGACCATTCCGCTTGGCCGTTATGGCAACTCCAACGTGGGCCGCGCCAAGAGCGTGTACCGCATGGGCCTGGGCCACCGTTACGGCCGGCGCATGCAAACCATCTCGGGCATCCACTACAACTGGTCGCTGCCGGCGGTGAGCGACGCGCAGTACTTCGGGCTTATCCGCAACTTCCGCCGCCATTCATTCCTGTTGCTCTATCTGTTCGGCGCCTCACCCGCCGTGGGCGCGAGCTTCGTGGCGGGTCGCCAGCACGAGCTGCAAACGCTGGCCGGGCAGACGCTGCACATGCCGCACGGCACCTCGTTGCGCATGGGCCGCCTGGGTTACCAGAGCGACGCGCAGGCCACGTTGGCGGTCAGCTACAACAGCCTCGAAAGTTACGGCGCGTCGTTGCAAGACGCGCTGACACGCCCGTATGCGCCGTATGCCGCGGTAGGCGTCCAGAACCCCGGTGGCGACTACAACCAACTCGCCACCAGCCTGCTGCAGATCGAAAACGAGTTCTACGGCACCATCCGCCCCAAGCGCGTGATCTTCCCTGGCGAGCGCCCCTTGCATGCGCTGCGCGAACGGGGCGTCGAATACGTCGAAGTGCGGTTGATGGACCTCAACCCCTTCGTGCCCATCGGCATCACCGCCGAGACGGTGCGCTTCCTTGACGTGTTCTTGCTGCACTGCCTGCTCACGCCCAGCCCGCCCGACACGCCCGACGAGATTGCCGCGCTCGGCCGCAACCAGCACCGCACCGCCGGCCACGGCCGCCAGCCGGGGCTCAAGCTGGAGCGAGGCGCGCAAGAAGTGACGCTCGTCGACTGGGGCTTGCAGCTGCTGGACGAGTGCCGCCCGCTGGCCGCCGCACTCGACGCCGCGCTCGACGCCACACACGGCGGCGAGCTGTACCAGGCCGCGCTGGTGGCCGCGCGCGAGCTGCTGGCCGACGCCAGCCTCACGCCGTCAGCCCGCGTGCTCAACGCGATGGCGCACGACTTCGACAACTCGTTCTTGCGTTTCACCCAAGCACAAAGCCGGAAGACCCAGGCCCAGCTGCTGGCCCGGCCCGTCACGCCCGAGATGGCGGCGCACTTTCGCGAGATGGCGCAGGGCTCGGTGGCAGAGCAGCAGCGCATCGAAGCCGGCGACACCATGCCCTTCGAGATCTACCGCCAGCAATACTTGTCGCCGCAGCGGCTGGGTCTGTAGCCTCAGGCTCTCAGGGGGTGCTGTCGGGCAACGACAGGCCTTCGCCTTCCAGCAGACGCTGCATCAGCGAGGTGGCCTCGGCCTCGCGCCGGCGGCGGCGAGCACGCCGCACCGAGATGGCGTCGGCAAAACGGCGCAGCAGGCGCACCTCTTGGGGTGTCCACTCGCGCGTGCCGCCCTGTTGGGCGCAGCAATAAACCCCCCAGGTCACGCCATTCGCGCCAATGGTCGCGTCGAGCGACGCGCGGATGTCATGCGGCAGCAGGTAACTCTCGCGCATGGCCGCCAGGTGGGGGTCGGCCAGGGTGTCCGGGCACGCGTAGACCCCCCTTTTTGTGAGCGCGTCGAAGTAGGCCGCAAATTCCTCTTCGTGCAGGACCCACGGCTCGGTGAGGGGTGAGCGGGCCACCCCGTCGTAGCCGGCCAGGCGCCGCATCTCGCGTCGACCCGGCTCGCCGTCGAGCAACCACACACTCACGCGCGAGCACGCCATCTGGCCTTGCACGAATTCCGTCATGCCCAAGGCAGCACCTTGCAGTGTCATGGTTCCGGCATCAAGCTGAGCACCGTGGTGGGCGAGCAGCTCCATGAATGCTTTCATGGACGTGTGAAAAGAGTCAAGTCTCGCGAGAGTAGCGCGGCGAGCCGCCCGTATGACGAGGGGTGGGTATCCGTGAGCTGGAACAGTCGTGCTTAGTCCTCACAGATCGACCGATGCAAGGCCGCGCGAGCCGATTCAATACAAGGCATGGGAAAGCGCCTGTTCGCCGTCTTCGCGTTCTGGCTGGCCGGCACCGCCTCGGCCCAGTCGACCTTGACCGCCACTGAAACGCGTTGGCTGCGACTGAGCGGCCCCGCCATCGGCTACGCCCGCGAACAAGGCATGCCGCTTGACATCGTGGTGCAACCCCAGCCGACCCCTGGCAACGCGCCCCTCGCGATGGCCTACCTCAATGGGCGCTGCAAGCTGGTGCTGTCGATGCGCGGCAACCCCGAGGCGCGGAGAAGCCTGGACGCCATCCCACCCGACTTGCTGCAGCCCGTGGTCGAGGCCATGGCGGCGCATGAGCTGGGCCACTGCTGGCGGTATGTGCGTGGCGCGTGGCACACGCTGCCGGCCGGCTTTGCGCCCGCCCAGCGCGAGGCCGACCCGGTGCGCGCCCAGCAGCTGAGCGAGATGCAACAAACCCGTCACGAAGAAGCGTTTGCCGACCTGGTGGGCCTGGCCTGGACCTTGAAAAAACACCCGCAACACTACGCCCAGGTACACGCCTGGCTTGTCAAATACCGGCAGGACGACACGCTCCCCGGCAGCCACCACGACACCGTGGCCTGGGTGAAACTGGCGGCCGAACCTGCCGCCTTCATGCCCGCCGGCACGCTCTTTGAGCAGGCCTGGGCGCTGTGGCAACAAGGGCTGCGCACCGCCGAGTAAGCCGCAGCGCGTAGGCGATTGCCGACACCCATGTGAGCAACCGTCCGGGTGACGGCCTGGAGCACCTGGTCGACCATGGGTGCCAAAGGGCTCGCTGCGAGCCTCACTTGAAGGAGCACGCCATGCAAGACACAACACACCCCGAGACCCTGGGCGTTTTTTCCCCGGCTGGCCATGTGGTCGTCTCATTTCCCACCACCCAGGACATGGAAGGCGCGGCCGCTGAGCTAGGCCACCAGGGATTCGTCGCCGACGACATCGTTCGCTATTCACCTACCGAGATGAAAGCCCAGGCCGAGCTCGACCTCGAACGCGCCAGCCCGCTGGCCGAGCTGGGGTACGAGGTCAAGCTGGTGCGCTCCCACCGCGAGTTGGCCGAGCAGGGCTACAGCTTCTTGATGGTGCATGCCCCCAAGGGCGACCAAACCCAGCTGGTGGCCGAGGTGGCGCGTAAGTTCCACGCCGAGCGGGCGCAGAAGTACGGCAATTTTGCGATCGAAGAGCTGATCACACCCGTCGCCAAGGAAGACCAGGGAGTGGGGTCACCGTCGCGCGGTCCTGGCTGAGCCGGGCCACTTTCTCTCGTGGGCGGTTTGCCGGCCTCATGCCGGTGTCGTATGGTGTGTTCCGGCGAGAGCAGGGCGGCGCCGCCACCGCCCCATGCCCTATCGTCACAGCACCATCGGCCTGCCCGGTCGGCTCTCGGTGCGGCCGCAGCCCAACCACCCGACCGACAGCCCTCGCGGCATCGCTGCCTCCACCCTCGACGGCCTGCTCTACGGCGCCGGTGACGCGTTGATCGGCATCAACCCCGCCACCGACAGCCTCCCCGCGCTGGTGGGCCTGCTGCACCTGATGGACGAGCTGATCACGCGCGTTCGAGCCGCTGCTGAGCAACACCGTGGTGGGGTTCATCGGGCCTGAGTATTCGTATGACGGCAAACAGATCATCCGCGCCGGCCTCGAAGACCACTTCTTGCTGCGCCCCGACCTTGGGCCGCCGCCTCGACGAAGGCTCTGCCGCGCGGCTGCGCGAGCACACCGCTGCATCAGACGGCCAGCCGGGCTGCGACATCCAGCTGGTGGTGGGTGACGGCCTGTCTTCGCTCGCCGTGAGCCGCCACGCCGTGCCGTTGATCGAGCAGATCCGCGCGCAAGCCGCCACCTGGCGCTTTGGCCCCGTGGTGGTGGCCGAACAGGCGCGCGTGGCGCTGGGCGACCCGATCGGCGAGCTGCTGGCCGCGCGCCTGGTGGTGGTGCTGATCGGCGAGCGCCCCGGCTTGAGCTCACCCGACAGCTTGGGGCTGTACCTCACCTGGGCGCCTCGCGGCGGGCGCAGCGACGCCGAGCGCAACTGCATCTCGACCGTGCGGCCCGAAGGCCTGGGTTATGCGCAGGCCGCGCGCAAGCTGCTGTGGCTGTGTGGCGAAGCGCAGCACCTGCAGCTCACGGGGGTGCCACTCAAGGACCACAGCTACTTGGTCCAGGTCGGCGCAACAACCCCCGCCGGTGTTCTGCCCGACGAAACCTGAGCCCGGCCCGGCAGAGGGAAAACGAGAGGCCCCGGGCCGGGGGGTGGCGTGCCTATGATTCCGCCCCACCCACTTCGGAGACGCAGGTATGACCCCGATCAAGATGGTGCTGGCAAGCACCGCCGCCGTTCTGGCCTTCGGTGCGCAGGCCCAGCCGCTGCAAAGTTGCCACAAGTCGAAGTGGGGCCCTGATGACCAGAAGGGCGCACTGAACAACATCACCCCCGCCAACACACTGGAGGCCACCAAGCTCGTCAAGCGGGGCAAGGCCATCCGCATGGGCATCGAAACCAACAGCAAGACACCGGCCTTCGCGCCGCGCACCTTCTCGATCACCGTGCTGACGCCGGGGCAAGAGTACGGCGGCACGCTGGGCGAGACCAAGACCAACTACAACGACGACATCATCATGGGCTGGGTGGGCATCGGCTCGCAAATCGACGGCCTGGGTCACATCGGCATCGACGGCATGTACTACAACTGCCTCAAGGGCAGCGAGATCGTCAGCGCCGGTGGCCTGAAGAAGCTGGGCATCGAGCAAGTGCCCGCCATCGCCACGCGCGGCGTCATCCTCGACATGGTGGGCCTCACCGGCAAGGACCCGGTGCCCGAAGGCACAGCCTTCAACCGCAAAGAGATCGAGGCGGCTTTGAAGCGCCAAAACATCAAGTCCATCAACAAGGGCGACGTGGTGATCTTCTACACCGGCTGGACCAAGCTCATCGGCAAGGACGACAAACGTTACGGCTCGGTCGAACCCGGCCTGGGCGTGGACGGTGCGAACTACCTGGCCTCACTCAACGTGGCCATGGTCGGCGCCGACACCTGGGGGCTGGAAGTGCTGCCCTTTGAAAACCCGAAGCACGTCTTCAACGTCCACCAGATCCTGCTTACGGTCAACGGGATCTACATCCTGGAGAACGTCAACGCCGAAGAGGCCGTGAAAGACGGCGTCTACGAAGGCTTGTTCACCCTCGGCCCCTCGCGCGTGACCGGCGCGGTGCAGGCGATCATCAACCCGATCTTCGTGTACTGAGCGGGTGAGAGCCAATCCGGCGCGCAGGGTTCTGCGCGCCCGGCCCGCTTCAGCGGAACTGCATTGAGTTCAGGCCAAAGATGCCGATCAGGCCCACGGCAATCAGGTAGATCGCCACGATGTAGTTCAAAAGTTTGGGCATCACGAGGATCAGCACGCCAGCGATCAGCGAAATCAACGGGGTCAGGCTCAGGTGGATGTTCATGGGAGTGTGTGAAGTGAGTGCAAGGCCCATGGTAAGCGCGCCCGCCGGGAGGTGCCACGCTGATGGCGCATACTGCCCCATCGTCACCACCTCGCTCGCCATGGCCGCTACCAAGACTTTCCGGCATCAGGACTACGAGCTGATCTGCAGCGCCAAGGTCATCGACAGCGGCAAATTCGTGCCCACGCTCATCGTGTCCAAGCAGGTCTGGCCGACCCGCCCCCGCGTGATTGCCGTGCAGAAGGCCGACTACGAAAGTGAAGAGGTCGCGATCGATGCCGCGTACACACAAGGCATCGAGTGGGTGCAAAACTTCGGGTAGGCGATCGCCCACAGCCAGGCGCTGCATGCGCCGGCTGTGCCCAACAGTGTCCAGGCTGACCATGGGCCCCGGCCACCACGCAGGAGAACCCCATGCAAGTCTTGCTCAACACCGACCCGAACACCGATGGCCGCCACGACATGGCCACCCACCTTGAAAGCACGGTGAAAGAAGCCCTGGGCCATTTTGGCGAGCGCATCACACGCGTCGAGGCCCACCTGTCCGACGCCAACAGCCACGCCAAAGCCGGGCCCGACGAGATCCACTGCACACTCGAAGCCCGCCTGCGCGGGCTGGAGCCCGTGGTCGTGAAAGACCAGGCCGGCAACGCCCACCAGGCCATCAGCGGCGCGCTCGGCAAGCTCAAGCGCGCGGTGACCACGGCGTTTGCGAAACACGACGGCCACCGCCACGCGGCCCGGCCCGACCTGCCGCCCGCCGACGAGCCTGCCAACCCCAGCAGCTGACCGCGAGCGGACGCCTCGTCGCCCGCTGCACCGAAGCCAGTCAGAAAGTCGCGGCAATAACTACATAAAATTGACTGATTGTTGGGGTATCGATAAACTTTATGTTATGTCGAAAACATCCGCCGCGCTCACTCAAATGCCACCCTCCACGGTGGCGGCACTGCAGCAACTTGGCGCCGACCTCGCTGTGGCCCGGCTGCGGCGCAAGGAGTCGCTCAAGACCTGGTCCAAGCGCATCGGCGTCAGCGTGCCCACCCTGTTGCGCCTGGAGGCGGGCGAACCCGGCGTGAGCCTGGGTGTGCTGGCCACGGCGCTGTGGCTGGTGGGCCGTGACGGCGCGCTGGCCACCCTGGCCACCCCCCGCGAAGACCGCGGCGCGCTCGAGCTCGACGTGCGTGCAGCCGAGACCCTGGGCCGCGAGCGTGTGCGCGCCACGGCGCAGGCCAAGCTGGCGCGCGCAGCCAAACAACGCACTCTGCCGCCATGAGGCATGACACGCTCTACCTCTGGCTGCTGACCGAGCCCACGTCGCCGCGATACGTTGGCCAGCTTCGGCTCGTCGACGCCGGCAAGGGTGTCTCGCTTCAATACGCCCCGAGTTGGCTCAACAGCGGCTACGCGCTCAGCGAAGACCTGCCGCTGGTCGACATCGAACACCTCCCGCGCTGGAAGGGCCTGGCCGCCGGTGCGGTCGACGACGCCCGGCCCGACCGCTGGGGCGAGCGTGTCATCCAGTACATCGACAAACCCGCCCGCCTGTCGATCATGGAGTACCTCTACTACGCCGGAGACGACCGCTTCGGCGCGCTCGGCGTGTCAACCTCGGCCGATGAGTACACACCGCGCGCCAAGAATCCGCTGCCGCGCCTGCCACAGGCGCAGGCGCTCAGCGAGGTGGTGCACAAGGTCAGCGCCAAGGAGCCCATCAACACCATCGAGCGCACGCTGATTGCGGCCGGCGGCAGCTTTGGCGGCGCCAAGCCGAAGGCACTCATCGAGATCGACGGCGAGCAGTGGGTCATCAAGTTCTTCAACAACGAACCCATCGACGTGCCGCTGATCGAGCATGCGTCGATGACGCTTGCTGAAAAGGCCGGCATCACGGTGGCGCAAACGCGCGTGGTGCCACTGGCGGGTGAGAACGCCCTGGCCGTGCGGCGTTATGACCGCAGCGGCACCGCAAGAATCCACTGCATCTCGGCCGGCACGGCGCTGCGCGCCGAGGCCATCGCCGGGCAGGAGCCAACGCTTGGCTACCCGAGCCTGGCCCAACTGCTGCGCCGGGCGGGTGTGGCCGACGGTGACGCCAACCTGCTCGACATGCAGGAGCTGTTTCGCCGCATGGTGTTCAACATCCTCATCGACAACACCGATGACCACGAGAAGAACCACGCGCTGAGGGTGGTGGCCCCCACGCAGCAGGGCAAGTACCGCCTGGCACCGGCCTACGACATGCTGCCCACCAACTCAGGCCAGGGCTACCAGGAGTTCATCGTCGGCACCGACCAGCGCGATTCAACCCTCGCCAACGCCATGTCGCAGTGCACGCTCTTCGGCTACACGGCGGCACAAGCGGCCGAGCAGGTGATGCGTGTGATCGAGGTGGTGAACGGGTGGCGCGAACACTTTGCCGCCTGCGGCGTCACGGGGTCTGATCTGGCGAGCCTGGCGGAGCGAATTGACGGGGAGCCGTTGCTCACGCAGCGACGGCGGTTCCATGCTGCGAGCTACCCGGCCCCAACGCGCTCAACACGAGGCACGAGCGCCTTTGGGCGTTAGGGGCCCCCTGACCGGCTCAATAGTGCGGTGGCAATTCATCGCGCAGACCGCGAAAAACCTCACCATCACCCACGCTTCCTTGCTCGCGAAGCCGCGCCATTTCGGCCAGCAGACGATCGATGTGAAGCTGCTGGCTGGCCACGATCTGGTTCAGATGATCGACCAAGTCTTCCGTGAAACTCGCCTTGACCTCCAGGTCGGTCAGGCGCTTTTCCACATCAATGGGCTGCACCATGTGAGGATTAAACGTCGATGTTCGACGCCCGCAAGGCGTTGGCCTCAATGAACTCACGCCGCGGCTCCACCTCATCGCCCATCAGCATGGTGAACACCCGGTCGGCTTCGATGGCGTCGTCGATCTGCACGCGCAGCAGGCGGCGCACGGTCGGGTCCATGGTCGTTTCCCAGAGCTGCGAGGGGTTCATCTCGCCCAGGCCCTTGTAGCGCTGGCGGCCCACAGCCGCTTCGGCTTGCTGGATCAGCCAGGCCATGGCCTGGCGGAAGTCACTGACCTTGGCTTCTTTCTGCTTCTCACCCTCACCACGCTTGACCACGGCCTCAGCGCTCACCAGGCCGCGGAAGGTGAGGCCCGCGGTGCTCAGCGCTTCGTAGTCGGCGCCATGAACAAAGTCGGCGGTGATCACGCTGCTCTTCACGTTGCCATGCTGCATGCGGCTGATGCGCAGGATGTGTTTGTCAGTTCGCGTGTCGAACTCGGCCGTGACTTCGGCGTTGTGCAGCACACCTTTTAAGCCGAGAGCCGATGTCTCGGCGGCTTCGAGTGTGTCGAGATCGAGCGCCAGACCGTTGGCCATGGCGCGTAGAGCCTCAACGTCCATCCACTTGCTCAAGCGGCTGACCACGTTGTTGGCCAGCACGTATTGGCGCGCCAGCGTGTCGAGCGTTTCGCCTTGCAGCACCGCGCCGCCCACACCGGTTTCGAGCTTGGCGTCTTTGAGTGCCACCTTGAGCAGGTAAGCATCGAGCTCGGTGCCGTCTTTCAGATACTGCTCTTCTTTGCCGAGCTTCACCTTGTAGAGCGGCGGCTGAGCGATGTAGATGTGGCCACGCTCCACGATCTCGGGCATCTGCCGGTAGAAGAAGGTCAGGAGCAAGGTGCGGATGTGCGCGCCGTCCACGTCGGCGTCGGTCATGATGATGATGCGGTGGTAGCGCAGCTTGTCGGGGTTGAACTCTTCCTTGCCAATGCTGGTGCCCAGCGCGGTGATCAGCGTGAGGATTTCATTGCTGGTCAGCAGGCGCTCGAAGCGTGCTCGCTCCACGTTCAGAATCTTGCCGCGCAAGGGCAAGATTGCCTGGAACTTGCGGTCGCGCCCTTGTTTGGCCGAGCCGCCGGCGGAGTCGCCCTCGACGATGTAGATCTCGCACAGCGCGGGGTCTTTTTCCTGGCAGTCGGCCAGCTTGCCGGGCAGGCCCATGCCGTCGAGCACACCCTTGCGGCGTGTCATTTCGCGGGCCTTGCGGGCGGCTTCACGGGCACGCGAAGCGTCGACGATCTTGCCGCAGATGATCTTGGCGTCGACCGGGTTCTCAAGCAGGTAATCGGTGAGTGCCTTGCTCACCACGTCTTCGACCGGGCCGCGCACTTCGCTGCTGACCAACTTATCTTTGGTCTGGCTCGAGAACTTGGGCTCGGGCACCTTCACGCTCAGCACACAACACAGGCCTTCGCGCATGTCGTCACCGGTGACTTCGACCTTCGCCTTCTTGGCAAAGTCGTTGTCGTCGATGTACTTGTTGATCACACGCGTCATCGCCGCGCGCAGGCCGGTGAGGTGGGTGCCACCGTCACGCTGCGGAATGTTGTTGGTAAAGCACAGCACGTTCTCGCTGTAACCGTCGTTCCACTGCATCGCCACGTCGGCGGTGATGGTCGTGCCCTGGTCACTCATCTTCTCGCCCATCGCACCGAAGATATTCGGGTGCAGGGCCTTCTTGCCAGTGTTGATGAACTCGACGAAGCCTTTCACACCACCCGCATAGGCAAATATGTCTTCGCGGTTGTTGCGCTCATCCACTAAACGGATCTTCACGCCGTTGTTCAAGAAGCTCAACTCGCGCAGCTTCTTGCTCAAGATGTCGTAGTGGAAATCGATGTTGGAGAAGATCTCCAGGTCGGGCAAGAAGTGAACCTCGGTGCCGCGCTTCTCGGTGTCGCCGATCACCTTCAACGGTGAGACCTCGAAGCCATCACGCTGCTCAATCAGACGCTCTTGCGGAATGCCTTGTTTAAACTCCATGAAGTGCACCTTGCCGTCACGGCGCACTGTGAGGCGCAGCCACTTCGACAAACCGTTCACGCAGCTCACGCCCACGCCGTGCAAACCACCCGAAACCTTGTAGCTGTTCTGGTTGAATTTGCCACCCGCATGCAGCTCTGTGAGCGCGATCTCAGCCGCACTGCGCTTGGGCTCGTGCTTGTCGTCCATCTTCACGCCGGTGGGAATGCCGCGGCCGTTGTCGGTAACGCTGATGGAGTTGTCGCTGTGGATGGTCACGACGATGTCGTCGCAATAGCCTGCCAGCGATTCGTCGATGGAGTTGTCGACCACCTCGAACACCAGGTGGTGCAAGCCAGTGCCGTCTGACGTGTCACCGATGTACATGCCAGGGCGTTTGCGCACCGCTTCCAGGCCCTCAAGAATCTGGATGCTGCCTTCACCATAGGCCGCACTGGAGGCGGCGTAATCGGCGGCCGTGGCGGCCTTCTTGGCTTCGTCGTCTTCGGGGAGGTTTTGCACGTCGCTCATTGCTGTTTCTGGCTCTCTGTGTGGGCTTCGCAGCAAGAACTGCGGTCCCCTTCAAAACGCTGAAGCGGGCCACCGGGCCCGCTTGGGTAGGAATGCGGTGACCGGCGGGTCAGATGCGCATCGGCATCACAACGTACTTGAAACCGGGCTGTTCGGGCACGGTGATCAAGACGCTGGAGTTGGTGTCTTGCAACTCCAGCTTGATCATCTCGACGCTCATGTTGGCCAGGGCGTCCATCAGGTAAGTGACGTTAAAACCAATCTCGATGGCATCGCCGTTGTAGTCAATCTCGAGTTCTTCTTTGGCCTCTTCCTGCTCGGCGTTGCTCGACGCAATGCGCAAGGTGCCTGGCTCAATGTTCACGCGCACGCCTTTGAACTTATCGCTGGT
>JBBRFR010000066.1:0-13430 GCA_038241485.1 Burkholderiales bacterium | reverse complement strand
GCCGCCATGTCGGCCACGCGGGTCTTGATCAGGTAATCGAAGCCGCCTGCCACCATGTGGCACTCCAAGATCTCGGGGCGCACTTGCACCGCTGCCTTGAAGGCGTTGAACACATCCGGCGTGGTGCGGTCGAGCACCACCTGGATGAACACCATCATTCCGGCGTTGAGCTTGTCCGGGTTGAGCCGCGCTTCGTAGCCGAGGATGAAGCCGTCGCGTGTGAGGCGCTTCACCCGCTCCAGCACGGCCGTCGGTGAGAGGTGAATCGCCTCGGCCAACTTCAGGTTGGAGATGCGGCCGTCGGCCTGCAGCAGGCGAAGAATCTTGGTGTCAATCTTGTCCAGCCCTTCCGGGGGCGCGGCGGTGGTTTTCATGGGCAGTGGCTCCGTTCGGTCGCTGCGGTTCGCCAAAGCCTGGGTTATAAACCGCCGTCAAACATATACATCACCCGAGGATTCCCATGCGCTCGTTCCGTTGGCTGTTGCTGCCGCTGATCGTCTTGCTCTTGCTCGTGTTCTATATCTTCGTGGTATCGAGCTGGAACTACTCCACTGGTGAACGTGCAGGCTGGGTGCAAAAGCTGTCGAACAAGGGCTGGTTGTGCAAGACCTGGGAAGGTGAGCTGTCACTCGTCTCCATGCCGGGCGCCGCGCCAGACATGTTCTTGTTCACCGTGCGCGACCCGGTGGTGGCCGAGAAGATCAACCAGGTGATGGGCAAGCGGGTTGCGCTGCACTATGAAGAAAAGGTGGGGTTGCCGACCAGCTGCTTCGGTGACACGCGCCATTACGTCACCGGCGTGCGAGTGCAAGACGAGATCTCGTTGATGCCCGGTGTGATGGTGCCTGCGGCACCAGCCGCTTCTCGCTGAGCGTGTGGAGGGGTCACGAGGCGGGCAGCGTGAGCCCGCACCTCGCGCCGCTTTCACGTTCGAGCTAAAAGTAGAGCGCGACCACCTCGCTCACGGCACCATCGGCGACCACCGGCAAAGCAATCAGCGACTGCAAACTCGCCGCCTGCGCCGACGCCCCTACGCCGCCGGGCTCGCTGCTGGCCACCTCGTTGACCACCGGCACCCCGCTCGCAAACGCCTTGCCGATGGCACCCGCCAGCACCGTGCCGCCTTCAGAGGCACGCAGCGGCCCGGCGCTTTCGCAATAGCCGAACACGCGCGTCAGCCCATGGCGCGAATCATCGGGCGCCCAGCATTCAATGCGCTTGGCGATCGGTGTTTGTGTGGTCGACAGCAGCGCCAGCACATAGATGTCGTTGCCGGGCGTGCTGCACGGGAAGGCGAGCCCGCGGTTGATGCCGGCCTCGGCCGCGCTGTCGGCGCGCAAGAATTTGCCGGCCTGCCCCAGGTCGTCGATCAGCACTGCCGCGCCCTTTTGCCAGGCCATGCCGGGCAGGCCGCTGCCGCGTGGCAAGTAGGTGTCACGGGTGAGGGGCTCGAAGGCTTCGGCCGCGTTGTCGCCGAAGTAGCCGTCGACGAGTGTCATGTCGGAGGTCACGCGTGCGTTGTTGCGCCACAGCTCGACCGCACCGTCGTGCGCGTTTTCGCTGGCGTCGGTGCCGCCGCAGAAGAGCACCACCACCGCCGTCATGGTCTCGCCCAGAAAGACCGGCAGCGCAATCGCGCAGCTGAAGCCGGCGGTGCGTGCCGCCTCGGCGCGGCGGAAGTACGAGCCTTCAAGCTCCTTGAGCACGATGGGCCGGCCGTCGAACCAGGCGCGCCCGGGCAGGCCCTCGCCGCGGCCAAAACACATGGCTCGGCTGCTCGCACCAAAACCGGTCGCCGCGCCGAACAGACCGCCGCCGAATTCAAGCAGGCTGCGGTCGGGCGTCGGCAGCCAGACCTCTGCAGCTTTGATGAGTGTGTTCATGGGCAAGTCCATGGCAGAAGGGATGGTTCAGCACAGCAGGTTTCGAGCCAACGGGTCGGGTGCGCGCCCTTACCATGGCACTCTGTGTTTTGTCGCAGCGGCAAGGAGCAGTGCAATGGACAAGAAGGTGTGTGTGGTGACGGGCTCGTCGTCGGGCATTGGCGCGGCCACCGCGCGCTTGTATGCGAGCCGGGGCTGGAATGTGGTCGTCAACTACTCACGCGACCCGGCACCGGCTGAGGCCGTGGCGGCGCAGTGCGAAGCCTTGGGCGCGCACGTGTTGGTGGTCAAGGCCGATGTGGCGCAAGACGCCGATTGCCGCCGCTTGGCGAGCGAGGTTGAAAAGCGTTTTGGCCGCGCCGATGTGTTGGTCAACAACGCCGGCACCACCAAGTTTGTCGACCTGAAAAACCTCGACGGCCTGGAGGCCGAAGACTTCCACAAGATCTACGGCGTGAACGTGATCGGCGCCTACCAGATGACGCGTGCCCTGGCGCCTCTCTTGCGCCAGCACGTGGGCTCGGGCGTGGTCAACGTGTCGTCGGTGGCCTCAATGATGGGGCGTGGCTCGTCGCTGGCCTACATGGCCTCGAAGGGCGCGCTGAACGCGATGACGGTGGGCTTGGCGCGTGCGCTCGCGCCCAACGTGCGTGTCAACGCCATCGCGCCAGGCTTGGTTGAAACCCCCTGGCTGCAAGAAGGCCTGGGCGCCGAGGGTTACCAGCGGGGTGTCGACTGGTACAAGGGCCGCGCTGCGCTGGAGGCGGTGATCACGCCCGAAGACGTGGCCGAAACCGCCTGGTACCTGGGCGCGAGCGCAGCCAAGACCACGGGCGAGGTGATGTTGGTCGACGCAGGCTTGCGCATCACCAAGGTGTGAACCTCGCGGGCTGAGTGCTCAGCCCACCAGCGGCAAAGCCCGCGCGCGTTTGCCGGTCAACACAAACAAGGCATTGGCCACCGCCGGGGCGATCGGTGGTGTGCCTGGCTCGCCCACGCCGCCCGGTGGGTTGCCGCTGGCGATCAAATGGGTTTCGATGCGTGGTGTGTCGGCCAGCGTGAGCACCGGGTGGTTGGGGAAGTTGGTTTGTTTGACCACGCCACCTTCGATGTCGATGCGGCCATACAAGGCCGCACTCAGGCCGAAGATCACCGCACTTTCCATTTGTTGCGCCACGATGCCGGGGTTGACCACGGTGCCGATGTCGGCCGCGCACACCACACGGTGCACACGCGGCTTGCCGCCTTGTCGTTCATCCAGCGACACCTCGGCCACCTCGGCCACGATGCTGCCGAAGCTCTCGTGCAGCGCCACGCCGCGAGCGCGGCCGGCGGGCAGTGGCTGGCCCCAGCCGGCCTTGGCTGCGGCGAGTTTGAGCACCGCCGCGTGGCGCGGCATCGCCGTCAGCAGCGAGAGGCGAAACGCCACCGGGTCTTGTTTCAGCTCGAACGCCAGCTCGTCGATGAAACCTTCAGAAAAGAACGCGTTGTGCGAATGGCCGACCGAGCGCCAGAAACCCACCGGCACGCCGCTGCGTGTGGCCACGTGCGCGATGCGCTGGTTCGCAATCGCATACGGCAGGTCGAACAGGCCTTCGCTGGCGGTCTTGTCGGGCAGGTCGACCGGGCCGGCCAGCGCGGGCAGGCCGCGCTCGATCCAGCGCGGTGTGATCATGTCGCCGGCGCTGGTAATGCTCAGGCCGCTGACGGCGCCTTGGGCGTCGATGCTGGCCTGCATCACCGCCACGCCCGCGGGGCGGTAGAAGTCGTGCATGGTGTCTTCTTCGCGCGGCCACACCATCTGCACCGGGCGGCCATTGGTTTCCAGCGCGATGCGCACCGCCTGGCCAACGTAGTCGACCTCCAACCGGCGGCCGAAGCCGCCGCCCAGGTAGGTGACGTGCAGGTTCACTGCGCTCTGATTCACACCGGCCACGCGTGCGGCTTCGGCGCGCGCCATGTCGGGCACCTGGGTCGGCGCCCACACGTCGACGATGCCGCCCTTCACCCGCGCGGTGCAGTTGATGGGCTCCATGGTCACGTGGGCCAGGTAGGGCGCGTGGTAGATGGCCTCGACACGGCGGGTGGCCGCTGCGCTGGCGGCTTTGACGTCGCCGGTTTTGTAAAAGGCAAAACCGCCGTGTGCGGCCGCGGCCTCGCGTGCGGTGGCTTCCAGATGGCTGGCGATCTGCTTCGAATCGGCCGCACCCGCGGGCGGGGCCCGCCATTCGATGTCGAGCGCTTGTGCACCTTGTTTGGCGTGCCAGTAGGTGCGGCCCACCACGGCCACGGCGGCGGTCGAGCCGGCATAAGGGCCGAGGCGGATCACCCGCTCCACACCGGGCAGCTTCATCGCCGCCTCACTGTCGACCCGGCCTGGGCTGCCGCCCAACATCGGGCAGTGGCGGACCACGGCATACAGCTGGCCCGGCTCGCGGGTGTCGATGCCGAAACGCGCGCTGCCGTCGATCTTGGCCGCGAGGTCGGTGCGCGGGGCGGCGGTGCCGATCAGGCGCCAGGCTTTCGGGTCTTTGAGCTTCACCTCGCCTACCGGCGTGGCGGCGGCCATGCGAGCGAGCTCGCCGAAGTGCGCGCTTTGTTTGGCGCCGGCGTGGCTGACTACGCCATTGCTGATCTCTAGCTCTTCGCGCGGCAGCTTCCAATGCAGCGAAGCCGCGCCCAGCAGCTGCGCACGTGCGCTGGCGGCGGCCAAACGCAACACGTCCCAGGCGTCGGCCACGCTGGAGGAGCCGCCGGTGACGCTGATGCCCAGCTCGCGCGCCACCTTGCCGACGATCCAGCGGCCGGTTTTCACGCCGCCGGTTTCTCGGCCGGGCTCGCTGTCATGCGGGTGGATCGGCAGGCTGCTGACGAACATGGCCACGTTGCCGTAGATCTTGTCGGGCGCGGCTTGCACCAGCCGGATCTTGGCCAGCGAGATGTCGAGCTCTTCGGCCACCAGCATGGCCAGGGCGGTGTGCACACCCTGACCCATTTCGCTGCGGTTCATGGCCAGCTGCAGCGTGCCGTCGGGGTTGACCTTGATCCAGCCGTTCAGGCCCACCGGGCCCGCGGCGGCGGGCGGTTTGTCGGAGCGACCCTGGCGGCTGCGCGGGGGCAGCAGGCCCCAGCCGACGACCAGCGCGCCGGTCACACCGGCGCCCAGCAGGAGCATGTGGCGGCGCTTCATGCCATTGCCCCCGCCCGGCCGTCGCCGCGCAAGGTTTTGGCCGCCGTCTTGATGGCCTCGCGGATGCGCGGGTAGGTGCCACAACGGCAGATGTTGGTGATGGCGGCGTCGATCTCGGCGTCGCCCGGGTCGCGGTTTTTCGCGAGCAGGTCGGCCGCGGCCATCAACATGCCGCTCTGGCAGTAGCCACACTGCGGCACCTGGTGAGCCACCCAGGCCGTTTGCAAGGCATGCGGTTGGTCCACCGTTCCCAGGGCCTCGATGGTGCGCACCGGCTTGCCCTGCACTGCCGACAGCGGTGTCACGCACGAGCGCACGGCCTGGCCGTCCACGTGCACCGTGCAGGCACCGCAAGCGGCCACGCCGCACCCAAACTTGGTGCCGGTGAGGTTGAGCACATCACGGATCACCCACAGCAAGGGCATGTTGGGGTCGACGTCTGCGTCGGCGATGGTTCGGCTCTGGCCGTTGACGCTGAGATCCATGGGCTGGCTCCATCCAAGAAGAGTTGTGGCGCATTCTGCTGCAAGAGCCGCGGGCGCCGGGCAGACACAATGCAGGCCGGTTGGCGTGCCGCAGGTACGGCACTTGCATACAAGTTCTGAGCGTTGCCTCTCCCCTACTCATCATTACGTTTGGAGTGTTCCTGTCATGACCCATCCTCTCAAAGCCGTTGCCCTGGCCGCGGGCCTGCTGTGCCTGCCGGTCGCTGCATCCGCACAGTCTTCAGCTTCCGTTTACGGCCTGATCGACATGTCGGCCGGCCAGTTCCAAGACGCCGGCGCGCAAAAGGTCAAGAAGGCCCAGAGCGGCAACATGGCCACCAGCTTCCTGGGCTTCAAGGGAACCGAAGAGCTGGGCGGCACCATCAAGGCCAACTTCGCGATCGAGAGTTTCTTGCGTGCCGACACCGGCGAAGCCGGCCGGTTTGGCGGCGACGTGTTCTGGGCGCGGGCCGCCTGGGTGGGCTTGCAGGGTGAGTTCGGTGCCACCAAGCTTGGCCGCACGACCAACCAGTTTTTTGTCTCCACGCTGATCTTCAATGCCTTCGGTGATTCGTTTGGCTACTCGCCGTCGATCCGCCAGGTGCTCACGCCCAGCGTGGTGCACCCGCAGATGTTGGCCTTTTTGGGCGACACCGGCTGGAGCAACTCCATCCTCTACTCCAGCCCAAGCGCGGGCGGCTTCAGCTTCAACCTGCAGGGCTCGCTCGGTGAAGGCGCCGCCAGCGCGAAGGGCCGTAACGTGGGTGCCAACCTGCTGTACTTCGGCGGCCCGTTTGCGGCCACGGTGGCAGTGCAGCAAGTCAAACAAGGCATCAGCGGCTTCACCCCCGCCATCCAGTCGGCCGGCTTCCAGAGCCAGGACTCGGTGCAGGTCGGTGCGTCGTATGACCTGAAGGTGGTCAAACTCTTCGGCCAGTACAGCCAGGTCAAGACCAAGGCCACGGCAGACACCAAGAGCACCATCTACGGCTTTGGCGCCTCGGCCCCACTGGGTGCAGGCAAATTGCTGGCCCAGTACGGCAACGCCAAGGCCGAGTTCCCGAGCAGCGAAGTGGTGAACAAGACGCTGACCGTCGGCTACGACTACTTCCTCTCCAAGAGCACCGACGTCTACGCCCTGGTGATGAACGACAAGTTCACCAACAAGGCCACCGGCAACACCATCGCGCTGGGCCTGAAGCTCAAGTTCTGAGGCTTCAAATGCGAGTGAACAAGAGCTGGGAGCTCAAGCGCGGGTTATCGGCGTCGGTCACCAGGCAGATGTGAATGCCCGCCGCATGCGGGCGGGCGGCAATGCCTTCGACCTTGAGCGCGGTGTCGGCCAGCTGGTGCAGCGCCATCAGGCTGCCGTGCACGTCGACCACGCCGATTGCACTGCCCCCGCAAGGCCCATCGGCATAACTGTCGGCGGTGTTTTCGGCCGCGGCGCAAAACACCCAGCCCCCGCCGGGCAGCGCGGTTGCGTCGGTGAAACCGAGTTCGACCCCGTCGATCGCGCCCAACTGGTACGCCTGGATCGCCCGCGGCGCCACCGTGTGGCGCTTGCCTTCGATCACCGCGAGCAACTCGCTCAGCCGGTAGTGCGCGGCGGCGTTGTCCGACTTGCCGCTGATGCCGCGGTGCAGCAGCACCAGCGACTCACCCAGCAGCATCGCACCTTCGATGTTGATCTCGCCGAGCGCCGAACGCAGCGGCTCGTACAGCGGCTTCAGGTCAAAGCGCTGCACGCGTGATGAAGGCTCGCCGCGCGCGCTGAGCGGGATCACGATGCCGGTGTCGCGGTTGGGCCGCGAGCCCGAGCCGAAGGCGACCAGTGCGCTGTGATGATTTCGCCCCGGTAGCAACAACAAGGCCTCCAAATCGGGCTTGAGTTGTTTGCGCGCCTGCTTCGACTGCGGCAGGTCACCCGCAAGAACGCGGTGCAGCGTGCCCGGGCTGTGCAGGTCGCGAAACACCGCCAGGTGGTGTTCGTCGTCAGACACCACATACGCCCGGCCGTGGGCGCACACCAGGCCGCTGGCGGCGCTGAAGTGCGGCTGGCCGCGCGGGTGTTCGGCGGCATTCACCGTCAAAGAGCGCAGCGGCTCGGCCACCAGTGCATCTGACATGAAGGGCAGGGTGCTCATTCGCCAAGGCTAGCAGCCGCGCCTGACAGCCTCCCCGGGCCGCCGGAAAGCTGTTAGAACAGGCCCAAACCCCTCGCATTGGAGAAGCCCATGGCCCAGACACACGCCCAATCAGGACAGGTTGTCAGCGTTCTCCCGCTCGGCGATCAACTGGGCAGCGCCAAGACCACGGCCTTGCTCAAGGCCGAGCAGCTGGAGGTGATCCGTGTGGTGCTGCTGGCGGGCAAAGAGATGCGCGAGCACAAGACGCCGGGTGAGATCACGGTGCAGTGCATCGAGGGCCGCATTGAGTTCCGAACCCCCGGCGCGGTGCAGGTACTGGCGCCGGGGGATTTCATGCACCTGGCGCGCGAAGAGCCGCACTCGCTGCGGGCGATCACCGACGCGTCGGCCCTGGTCACCATTCGCCTGTGACCGCTGTGCTCCCCGGTTCAGCGCCGGGGGCGACAAGATTCAGCGGTTGGCCGGCTTGAAGTAGCGCGCTTCGAGCAGCTTGGCGTTGGTCAAGTGCAGCTTCAGCTGCACACGCTCCAGCCAGGTCAGCGGCTGGATGCGCCCGTCGGGCATGGCCAAGACGGCGCCAAGGATGGGCTCGTCTTCGATGCGGGATTCCTGGAACTGGCGTGCCAACAAAGCGTCGCTCATGGAGCCTCCTGTGCCTGCGGTTGACGAGATCGTCACGGCAGCGTTTGCCGTGTAACAAGTTGTAGTGTAAGGAGCCGACCCGGGCGAGAGAAGGGGTTTGCAGCGGTGTTACCTATGGGCAAACCCTTGCTGCCGGTGTCGCGGGTGCAAACTCACGCCATGCCTGCCACCGCCCTCGCCCATTTGCCGCCCAGCGGCCCGACCGAGTTGCTGTTTCTTCTGTTCCATGGTGTGGGCGCCGACGCGGCCGACATGACGCCGCTGGCGCAGCGCCTGGTGGCCGAGTACCCGCAGGCGGCGGTGGTTTGCCTCAATGCGCCCGACGCCTTTGATGGCATTCCCGGCGGCGGCTCGGGCTGGCAATGGTTTTCGGTGCGCGGTGTGAGTGATGCCAACCGCGCCGAGCGGGTGGCCGCCGCACTGCCGCGGTTCATCGCGACGGTGCGCGCGCTGCAGCAGCAGTTCGGCATGAGCTGGGAGCGCACGGCGCTGGCCGGGTTTTCGCAGGGCGCGATCATGGCGCTGGAGGCTGTGCAGGCCGAGCCCGCCTTGGCGGGCCGTGTGCTCGCGTTTTCAGGCCGCCATGCCGTGCAGCCCACCCATGCGCCGCACGACACCACGCTGCACTTCTTTCACGGCATGACCGACGCGGTGATCCCGCCCGGGCCGGCCATCGACTCGGCCGAACGCCTGGTCGCGCTGGGTGGCGACGTGACGGCCGACGTGCTGCCCCACATCGGCCACGAGCTGCACCCGCTGCTGATGGGCAAGGCCATCGAGCAGCTGCGCAGCTTCTTGCCCAAGAAGCTGTGGCGTGACGTGATGAGCGAGGCGCCGATCTTGCCGCGTGTGGCGTCGAGCGACGAGTTGGGAAGCTGAGACCTGTCGTGCGCGCGCAGCGAAGCACCCTTCAAGCAACAACGCACGGAACGGGCTTTGCCCGGCCGTCGCGTTGGCGCCCCTTGGGAGCAGGAGCAAAGCGACTGGGAGGCTCTTAATCCAGCGACACCTCGGTGCGCACCGCCCCCGCGCGGTCGGCGCGGGCGCTCAGCGCGAGCCTGGTGCCTTGCGGTGCCCGCACCACCCATTCGGCCACCGCACGGTCGGCGGTGATGTCGCGGCTGGGCAAAAAGTGCTGCAGTGAATTTTTGGGCGCATGGCCCTCAAGCTGCGGGCCTTCGAAACGCTCCTTGCCACTGATCAGCGACACCGTGGGGTCGCCCGGCGGCAGGTGGATCTCAAACACCACGCCACGCACCACCTTGCGCTGCAGCGCTCGTTTGCTCACGTAGGCCGGCAGCCAGCCGCTGTTGCACACCGCAAAGCGCACCCGCCAGGTGTCGGGGCCAAGCGCACGCACTTCGGCGCGCAGCACTTCGAGCTTGGGCAGGCTGAGCGCGATCTGCGTCATCCACTTCGGGAAACGTGCGGCCTCGCGCTCGCGCAGGTGCGGCGGCGGGTTGCGCCAGAAATTCATCTTGTCCCAACCGCCGATCTCGATGGCGCCAAGCTGCGGGTGGTGAAACGGTTTCCAGTCGACATGGGCCTGGCCGGCGCACTGCTCGTCGCTCCACTTCAAGAGCTTCAAATCGTCTTCGACCGGGTGGTCGCGGTACCACTCGATCCACTTGTAGTCGGTGATGCCGGCCTCCTTGTTGGGCGACCAGATCTCGACCACCCAGAACAGCGCACCCAAGTGTTCGTAGACCCAGTCTTGCGTGCCGGTGATGGTTTCTTTGGGGTGGTACTTGAAGTCGTGCCAGATGCTGATGGCCGGGTAGCCGGTGAGCTCCTGGCCGAGTTTGCTGAACCGTTTGTAGGCCCAGAGGTCCTCGGGAATCATGTCGTCGTCGCTCTGGGTGCCCATCGGCCGCAGGATCACGCCGCTGTGCGTGTGGTAGCTGATGGCCGCGCCGATGTTGGGGTGCTTGACGATGAAGTCGACCATCGCCCGCGCCTCAGGCTCGCTGGTCGGGTAAGGGCCGGCGCCGACCTGTTCGGCCTCGTGCCGCCACTGCGTGGGGAAGTTGCGATTCAGGTCCAGCCCTTCAGCGTCGGGGTTGACCTTGACGGTGAGCCCGTCGAAGTTTTTCAGCGTGCCCTCGGGCATCACACGGTAGTACTCGCCGCCAAACTCGCCCGGCTCGCGCGGCACCATCAGCCGCGGGTCGAGCGCGCACTTCTTGTAGCCGCCCATCGGGTCGGGCACGCGCATGAAGAGCATGCGGCCGTCCCCGTCCACGTCTTCCATGGTCAGGCCTTCGACCGCGTCTTCGTCAAACGGGTAACGCCGGGTCGACGAGCGGATGTGGCGCGGCTTGTCAGCCAGCGCCAGCTCGGCGCCGTCGGGGTTCAGGCGCGGGCAGAGGTAGATCACGCGGGTGTCGAGCAGCTGCGTGATCTCGCGCTCGTGGCCGTAGCCGCTCAGCAACTGGTGCAGGTAATAGAGGCAGGCGGTGCTGGCGGTGAGCTCGGCGGCGTGGATGTTGCCGTCGGCCCAGAAGGCGGGTTTGTCTTCGGCCAGCCCGGTGGTCGTGTTCGTGAGGGTGGCGACCCAGATGTCACGCCCTTCATGGCTCTTGCCGATGCTGGCCACTTGCAGCAGCGCCGGGTAGGCGTCGGCGTAGTCAAACAGCAGCCGCGTGAGGGCGTCGTATTTGTAGAAGGTGTCGAAGCGCGGCGTGGGCGGTTGGGGCAAAGTCATGGGCAGTGCTTTCGGGGTCGGGTCAGGTGGGGGTGGATTGCCCGTCGACAAAAACGCGCAACTCGCCGGGTGCAAACGCCACCCAGGCTTCGTTGGCGGTGAGCGGCTGTGTCACCACCACGGCCACCCGGTCGGTGGCCTGGGTGAGCTGGGCAAAGTCGACGCTCATGTCTTCGTCTTGCAAGCGCGCGGTGCGAAACGGGTGCTGGCGCAGCAGGTAGTGCAGCGTGGTCGAGCAGTGCGCCCACAGGGCCTGGCCGTTGCTGAGCATGAAGTTGAAGGTGCCGTGCGAGGCGATGCGTGGTGTCAGCTCTCTAAGCGTGCTGGTGAGCTCGGCGATCGACGGCACACCCGCGTGCGCCTTGGCCAGCTCTTGCATCAACCAGCAGAAGGCGAGCTCGCTGTCGGTGTCGCCCACCGGGCGGAAGGCGCCGTGCAAGGGCGGTGCAAAGTTCTTCAGGTCACCGTTGTGCGCAAAGGCCCAGTAGCGGCCCCACAGCTCGCGCTGGAAAGGGTGGGTGTTTTGCAGCGCCACCCGGCCCTGCGTGGCCTTGCGGATGTGGGCGATGACGTTGTTGCTGCGGATGGGGTAGTTGCGCACCATGTCGGCCAACGGCGAAAGCGCGGCACTTTGTGCGTCGACGAAAAGGCGCACGCCGGCGTCTTCGAAGAAGGCGATGCCGAAACCGTCTTTGTGTTCTTCGGCGCGTTTGGCAAAGCCGGTGAAGCTGAACACCAGGTCGGTCGGTGTGTTGGCGTTCATGCCCAAGAGCTGGCACATGGTGGGGCTACTCGGTGAACAGGCGCGTCACGCCTTTGAACGTGAACAGCTGGCCCGGGTTGCTGGTTTCGTTGAGCACACCGCTCATGCGTTGCAGCAGGCGGCGGCTCTTGCGTGCGCGCCAGATCAGGAGGTCGATCAGCCAGGGGTGGGCGTTGACGCGGTTGCCACGTTCATACAGGTCGAAGCGGGGCTTTAACGCCAACAGCTCGGCCTCGTAGTGCTGGCGCACGGCCGCGTCGTCGTGCGACTGCGTTCTGCCTCGCACGATGGCCTCGGCCGCGAGCATGCCGGTTTCCAGCGCCTTGCCGATGCCCTCGCCGGTGAACGAGTAGGTGCTGCCGGCGGCCTCACCCGTCACCAGCAAACCGGCGCGGCTGTAGCGAGCGCCGCTCAGGCTGAAGCGCAGTGGCGCGCCTTTGAGGCTGCCCTGCATCACACCGCCCGCCATCAGCTCGCGCGCCGGCGCGTAAAACTCGCAAAAACTTTCGAACATCTGGCGCAGGTTGACACTTTGTTTGGTGCCGTGGCCGTCGGCCGCTTGCCCGTGGCTGTTGACCAGGCCCACGCCGATGTTGAACACGCCGTCGGGGCACGGGAAGATCCAGCCGTAACCGGGGCGCAGCTTGTGATGCCACACCACTTCAAGCTCAGTGATGTGGCCGACCATGGCCTCGTTTTTCACATACGCACGCAGGGCCACGCCGTTGGGTGTCTGGCGTTCGCACACACCGGCGGCGATCAGCGCCTGGGGCACCGCGCCGCTGGCGAGCAGCACCCACTCGGCACGCACTTCGCGTTGTTGACCCGCGTGCGACAAGCTTGCGCCGCAGACGCGGCCCGAGGCGTCGAACAAGGGCGCTTCAAACAACACCGGCGCGTGCATGCGCGCACCGGCCCGCACAGCGCCACGGCAAACGATGGCGTCCAGCACCTGGCGCGGCAACACGGCCACACGGCCCGGCACGTCGATGCGCCCACCGCGCGGGCCAATGCAGGCCACGTGCTGTGCGGCCTGCGCACACGCCATCACTTCGTCGAGCAGGCCGAGCTTGGCGAGTGCCGCGTGGGCGTCGGGGATCAGACCATCACCACACACTTTTTCGCGCGGGAAGCTGCGCTGGTCGACCATCACCACATGGAGGCCGGCGCGGGCCAGCAGGGTGGCCGCCGCGCTGCCCGCAGGGCCGGCGCCCACCACCAGCACATCGCAGCGTTCAGGGAGTTCAGACAGGGGCAGGTTCATGAGGTGCGAAGCATACCGGCGCGCCTTGTGGCAGCTTGGCGCAGCCTGACCTGGGCGGGGCCGCCAGCGTGCGGGAAAACACCTCGTTGTGGGGGGCAGGTGATCTCCTGATGATCATTTGACGCGCTTGCCGCCGAGCCGGCGCTGGATGACGGCGCACGCCGCTCACCTATAAACACAGGAGACTCCCCGATGAAAGCACCATGGATCGCCATGCTGGCACTCGCTTTGGGCGCCACGGCCCCCGCGTGGGCCCAGACCCAGGCCCAGGCCGCACCCAAAGGCTCTGAAGCGCACATTCGCGCGGCCACCGCGCGCATCGACGGCACCAGCATGCGCACCAACGCCG
>JBBRFR010000065.1:0-13661 GCA_038241485.1 Burkholderiales bacterium | reverse complement strand
TGCCGCGTTCCCTGGGGGGGACCGCCCGGGCCCCGCCCCCCCCTCCCCCGGGCCCCGGCCCCACGGAGATGGCGGCACCGGTTTCTTCCATACGCCTTGCGGTGCCTCGCGACGAATACCCTGCTCAGGGCGAACGGATGGGGGGCGCTGTGCCCACTTCAAATTCAACAGAGCCAGAAGTTACTTCTGCGCCAACAACTTGCGCGCTTCGTCCAGGTTGGGCAAAGCGGCCTTGCTGTCGATGGCTTTCTTGAGGTGGGTCTGGGCGCGCGCCATGTCGCCCTTCTTGTGCAAGGCCAGGCCCAGGTGCAACTGGTACAGCGCACCTTCGGGTTCGCGTTGCACGGCGCGCTCGAGCACCGACACCGCGTCGTCGTACTGGCCCAGCTTGTAGTGCGTCCAGCCCAGGGTGTCGAGGTAGCCCGGGTTCAACGACCCCTTGAAGCCGCGCGTCAGCGTCAGCGCGCGCTCCAGGCTGGGCTTGTCGCCCTTGGTTTCGGCCAGCAAGTAAGCGAGGTTGTTGGCATACATCTCGTCATCGGGCGAGCGCTTGAGCAGCGTTTCATACAGCTCGATGGCTTCTTGGTTGCGGCCGGCACGGGTCAACCATTCAGCACGCATGACGGGCAGGGCCGCTTCGGTGGGGTTGGCTTTTTCGCCCTGTTCGAGCGTGGCGAGTGCGTCAGGCAGGCTGCCGCGCTGTGCCTTCACGCGCGCCAACCCCACGTAGCCACCGGCCGAGGTGGGCGCGAAGCTGATCAGCTTGACGTAAGACTCTTCGGCCAGCGGCAGGTTGCCGCGGGCCACCGCCACCTCAGCGCGCAGGCGGTGGGACAGCTCGCTCTTCGGGTCTTGCACGGCCAGTGCTTCGACGCGCTTGCTGGCTTCGTCAAAACGCTTTTGCGCCAGCAGCACGCCAATGGCCGACAGCATGGGCGTGTGCGCCTGCGGTGCAATCTGGCTGGCCGCGTCGTACTCTTTGATGGCCGCGTCGTACTTCTTTTGGCTGGCGTAGAGCTGGCCGAGCTTGATGTAGCCGGTGGGCTCTTTCGGGAACAGCGCTTTCAGTGAGCTGTAAACGGCTTCGGCGCCGGCCTGGTCTTTTTGCGCCAGCGCGAGCTGTGCTTTCATGTCGTAGGCGCGCATGTTTTGCGGCGCGGCTTTCAAGGCACTCTCGATCTCGGAGGCGGCGGCCTTGTACTCCTTGGCGTCGGCCATGTCGGCCGCCAGCAGCAGGCGCAGTTCGGCGTTGGCGGGCTTGAATTTCACCGCATCGGTGAGCACTTCGCGTGCCAATTGCGGCTCACCGGCCAGGCGGTGGGCTTGCGCCAACAGGCCGGCGACTTCGGGCGTGCCGGGCTGGTCACGGGCGGCGGCGCGCAGGTCGATGATGGCGTTGCGCGCATCACCCTCGGCGAGCAGCATGCGCCCGCGCATCACCAGCGCGGCGCCGTCGCGTGGGCTGGCTTTCAGCACCTCGTCGTTCAAGGCGCGTGCCTGCGCCACCTTACCGCCAGACGCAAAGTCAGCCGCGAGCTGGTTGCGTGCGGTCAGTGCTGCGGGGGTGTCTTTGCCGTTGTCGATGATCTCTTGCAGCACACGGCGTGCATCGGCGGCGCGGTTGGTGTTGCGGTACAGGTTGACCAGGCCGAAGCGCAGGTTGGCCTCTTTGGGCTGGGCCGCGATGGCGGTAAGAAACTCTTTTTCGGCCACCTCGGTGCCTCGGCGCGTCGACAAGAAGTCAAGCAGCACCAGCGTGCGCTGGGTTTCGTCGGGCTGGCTGCGCACTGAGTTGCGCAACACCGCTTCGGCCAGGTCAAGCTGGTTCAGCCGGGTGTGGTGAATCGCCCAGGCATTCCACAGGTCGTTATTCTTCGGTGCGGCCTCGGTGGCCAGGCGGAAGAAGTCGACGGCGCGCTTGCGCACGGCTTCATCGGCGCTGCTGGCGGTGATTTGCGCTGCCACTTGCAGCAGTCCCAGGTTCTTGGGGTGGGCCTTCAGCGCGGTTTCCACCACCGCGAGCGCCGCGACCGCATCGTTCTTCGACGCGTGCAGGCCAGCGAGCAGCATGCTGGTGTCGACCGCGGGCTGCTTTTGTGCGGCGAGCAGCGCGGTGGCTTGGGCGATGGCGCCCGCCGTGTCGCCACGCCGGGCCGTGAGCGCGGCCTTCATGGTGAGTGCGCCGCCGTGCTTGGCGTCGACAGCCAGCACCTCGCTGAGGGACTTGTCGGCGTCATCAAGCCGCGCGGCGAGCAGGTAGAGGCGGGCCAGGCCCACCTTGGCGTCGACGTGCTCGGGCTTGAGTTCCACCGCCTTGGTGTAGCTGCCAAAGGCGCGTTGCACCTCGCCCTTGGCCTCAGAGATCTGGCCGGCCAGGTAGTAGGCCTGCGCGTTTTTTGGGTCGATCTGCAGCACGTTGCGCATCTCGACGTTGGCCTTGTCCCAGTCGCCGCTGCGCACGTACTCGGCGCCTTTTTCAAGACCCGATTCCAGTCGGTCGGCCTTGCTGCTGCAAGCGCCCAAGAGGGCGATGGCGCTGCACACGGCAACAGTTCGCAGAGAGTGGTTGAGTTTCATGGGGTGTCTCGGGTCAATGGGTCGACAAGGCCGGCGCGGCCTGGCCGGTGAAGCGGGTGAGAAAGTCGTGGTACGCGCTGTGAATGCCCTCGGCCAGCGGAATGCGTGCGCTCCAGCCGAGGTGTTTCAGCACCGAGACATCGAGCAGCTTGCGCGGGGTGCCATCGGGTTTGCTGGCGTCGAACACGATGCGGCCCGCATAGCCCACCACGCCCATCACGGCCTCTGCGATCTCGCGAATCGACAGGTCGGTGCCGACACCGACGTTCACACACTCGCCGATGTCGCTCGCATCCAGGTGCTGCAGCGCAAACAGGCAGGCCGAGGCGAGGTCGTCCACGTGCATCAGCTCGCGCCGCGGTGTGCCGCTGCCCCACACCACGAGTTCGGCGAGCCCTTGTGCACGGGCCTCGTGGGCACGGCGGATCAGCGCCGGAAGCACGTGCGAGCCCAGCAAGTCGTAGTTGTCACCGGGGCCATACAGGTTGGTCGGCATCAGCGCGAGAAAGTTGCTGCCGTATTGGCGGTTGTAGGCGGCGCAGGCCTTGATGCCGGCGATCTTGGCGATGGCATAGGCCTCGTTGGTCGGCTCCAGCGGGCCACCCAGCAAGGCACTCTCGGTGATGGGTTGCGCGGCGAACTTGGGGTAGATGCAGCTCGACCCCAGGAACACCAGTTTGCGCACCGGGTAGCGGTGGCAGGCCTCGATGACGTTGGACTGAATGGCGAGGTTGTCGCGGATGAAATCCACCGGCTGCTGCGAGTTGGCAAGAATGCCACCCACCTTGGCCGCAGCCAGCAGCACGTGGCTTGGGCGAAGGGCCTCGAAGAAGGCCATCACGTCGGCGGGCACGGTGAGGTCAAGCTCCTCGCGTGTGGCCGTCACGATGTTGTGGTGGCCCTCGGCGCGCAGGCGCCGCACCAGCGCCGAGCCGACCAGGCCGCGGTGGCCCGCCACATAGATGCAGCCTTCGTGCAAGGCAGAGTCATTCATGGTGGTGCGGCTCAATCGGGCACGTGCTGGCGCAGGTTCGGCGCGATGGTGGTCAGGAAAGTGGTCAGGCGCCGGTCGGCCAGCGCAATGTCTTCGCCTGCAGGCACAGGCGTGACCAGGCGAAGCAGGGCGCCGTCGGACCGATGGCGGGTGATGCCGTCGTAAAGAATGAACCACTTCACCGCCAGCTCGTTGGTGAGCACCCGGCCGCGCTGGTTGAACCAGTAGTAAACGAGCTGGCGTTGCTCACCTTTTTGGATGATGACGCGGTTGACCCGCATCTCGGTGGGCGCGGCGCCTGCAGCACCGGGCATGCTCATGGGCAAAAGCGTCTCTTCTAGCTGCACCATCTTCCAACCGCCCGCGGGCATGCAGGTGCGTGGCGAGTGGGCTGATTGGCCACCACTTTGGGTGTCGTAGTAGGCGGTGTAGAAGTTGACCCACGGCTCGCCGGGCCGTGCGAAGTTGGCGAGCAGGTGGTCGTCGACGGCGAGTGTGGCGATCACGTCGCGGTCGAGGTGGTCGAGCCGCCCCGTCCAGCCGCCGGGCAGGCTCAGCGGGAACTGCGAGAGCGGCACACGCTCGGGGCGAATCTGTTCGCGTGCCGGTGCGAGCAAGGTGAAGGCGCCCACCGCCGCGAGCATCAAGGCACCCACTAGCACCGGCGCAGAGAAGCGGCGGTCGTTGACGGGGGTGCCCTTGGCCACCGGCTCCGGGTATTCAAGCCCGAACACCGCGCGCAGCGATTCGCGACGGCCACCCAAACGCGCCAGCAGGCTCATCTCGGCGATGAGCAGCAGCAGGCACAGCATGAACATGAACCAGCCTTCAAAGTCGTGCAGCAGGCCTTCGGCCATCTTGGTGCCCCAGTGCTCCACCGTGATGCCGATCAGGCCGATGCGAAGGCTGTTGATGACGATGGTGAGCGGGATCGTCGAGAGCACGATCAGCACACGCTTCCACATCGCACCCTGAAAGAAGTAGGCCGCCAAAAACCCCAGCACCATCAAGGGAAACAGGTAGCGCAAGCCGCTGCAGGCCTCGACCACCTGCATCTTGAAGCTGCCCAGGTCGATCACGTTGCCTTCGAGAAACACGCTGATACCGGCCAGGCGGATCAACCACACGCCGATCTCTGACGACACCAGTTGCAGCTGCTGCGACAGCTCGCGCATCAGGAACTGCGGCAGCGGGATCATGAAGAACAGGATCGCCAGCGGCACGGCGATGATGCGTGTGCCACGCCAGCCGATGAAACACACCGACAGGCCGAACAGCGCGACGATGAAGCCATATTGGCCGAACAGCCGGATGGCGCTGAACTCGCCCAGCAGCCCCAGGCACAAGGCCACGCCGATGAGCAGCAAGCCCGTCCACGAGCCGCGCAGCTCATGCAGGCGCAACAGGTCGCTCTTTTGCCAGATCAAGAAAGCGCTGATGACCGGGATGAAGTAGCCGTAGCTGTATTCCTCGACCTGGTTCCAGGTCGCCACCATGAAACTCAGGCCGCTGTAGAAGGCGGCGATCACGGCCACGCCGGCCAGGGCCAGCAGCAGCCAATGGGTGAGGGGAACCCTCCACACGGGGGCGGGGTGTTGCGAGATCAAAACTGAAGACATGCCAGGCACTCGGTCGGTATTCATCACATGCCAGGGCGCATGCGCGGTGCAGGTTAGCGACCGTTTGTGACATCGGCATGGCTGAACCCGAAAAGGGTAGGGGTGTCGCGGTGTCAAGGCATGGACATATTTCACACCTATGCTGACGCGCTCCACAGAGGGCGATCACGCGCAAGCGCGTCTCCCATTTCGTTTCGGCCGTTCTCGCGTGCAGCTGTTAGAGCCCTGCCACTTCAATGACCCCCATCGCACCAGCAGCCGACCCCTACCTCATGCCGAGCATGTCGCTGCGCAACCGTGCGGCGCGCGCCGTGTGGGGCCTCGCGCACCTGCTGCTGGTGCGGCCCACACCGAGGCCCCTGCATGCCTGGCGCGCGTTTGTGCTGCGCCTGTTCGGCGCCCAGCTGGGTGCGCACTGCCGCATCTACCCTTCGGCTGAAATCTGGGCGCCGTGGAATCTGATCTGTGAAGACGCGGTGGCCATTGCCAATGGCGCGGTGATCTACAACGCCTTGCCGATGCGCCTGGCCTCGCACAGCACGGTGTCACAAGGGGCCTACCTGTGTGGCTCGACACACGACTTCGACGACCCCGCGTTCCCGATGATCAGCGCGCCCATTCGCATCGGCCGCTACGCCTGGGTGTGCGCTCGCGCGGTGGTGGGCCCGGGTGTCACCGTGGGTGATGGCGCCGTGCTCGGCCTGGGCAGCGTGACCATGCGCGACCTGGAGCCGTGGACGGTGTACGCCGGCATGCCCGCGCGCGCGTTGCGCCAGCGGAGGCGCCAGTGAAAGCCGACCGGCCGATGATCGAGCAGCTGCGCCGCGAGCCGGAGCAACCCGGCCCGCGCGACATTCATGCCCACGTGACGCGGCCCATCGTGCAGCAGCTCGTGAAGGCCGAGGCCCACACGGTGCTCGACCTGGGCTGCGGTAGCGGTTGGTTCAGTGCGGCCCTTGATCGTTGCGGGTTTGCGGTGACCGGCGTCGACAACAGCGAAGCCAGCCTGAACCTGGCACAGCAGCACTACCCGCACCTGGGTTTTCATCGGGTCGATGTGATGCACCCGCTCGACGCGGGTTATGCGCGTCGCTTTGACGCCGTGGTGGCGGTCGACGTGATCGATCACATGCCGCTGCCACGCAAGCTGATCGAAGCCGCACTCGCCGCCCTCAAGCCCGGTGGGCTGCTGGTCATCACCTCAAACTTTCACGGTTACTCAAAGAATGTGGCGCTGGCACTGGCGGGCCGCTTTGACTCACGCTGGGACCCGCTGCTCGACCACGGCAAGGTGAAGTTTTTTTCGCGGGCGACACTGACGGCGCTGCTGTCGGAGTTTGAGCTGAACGATCTGCACTTTGAGACGGCGGGGCGCATTCCGATGTTTGCGCGCACGATGTTGATGTCGGCGAGAGCACCAACCTGAAACCGCTGGCACAACGCTCGTTGAGCGTTGGCTCAGCCGGGCTCAGCGCGCCTGGTGTGTTGGGGCAACAGCAACGCTGCCACGAGTTTCTGCCTGGCTGCCAGCTCCCAGATCACCAGGGGGCCCAGCACACCGGCCACCAGGCTGAAGGCGCTGCCGAGGTAAGCGTCGCCCGTGGCGGCAGACAACACGGTGAAGACCTTGTCCTGAAAGAACCTGTGGAAGATGAGGATGAACAGGCTGGCTTTGCCGAGATGGCAGAGCGGGCGTTTCAGCCCTCTGACTTCTTGCAGCTTCGATGCGACGAACAACGTGATATAGATGCCCGCTGCGGCCTGAACGCTGGAGACGATCGTGTGGCCGTAGACACGCATGTTGAGGTTGATGGTGTCGTCGCGCAAGACGTGCAGGGCGATGAATGCGCCAAGCGCTGCGACGAACCACGGCACGCTGTATGTCCCCGAGCGCAGCCGCTCGCGCAACACGTAGCCGAACAGCACGCATGCCGTGGTGATCGGCAGCAGGTCAAGGCTCCATGGCAGGCCCGGCAGATAGGCGCCGCCGAGGGGAGTCGGGTGCTCGGGGGCAGGCCGCCAGAAAGCATCAATGGTGAAAGCGCCGATCAACAACAGGGCGCAAGAGGTGACTAGCAGCCAGCTTGGTTGGTGCGTGAGACGGCGATGCGACGCGATGACGAGCTGAGCGCAGGCCAGTGCCAAGAAGAGATTGGGCAAGAACCACAGCGGCACCCACTGCAAGGTACTCCCTGTGCCCCAAGCGACACCCAGCAGGTATTGCCACAGATCGAATGGCGAAGCCGCCGGCGCGGCCAACAGCCGCGCGGCCCCCAGCCCGAGCAGCACGACGAAATAGGGTTTGAGCAGGGACGCGCTCTTAGAGCGCAGCAACGCACCGAGCCGCTGCGACTCCTTCAGGAACACGCCCGACAGCACAAAGAACAGCGGCATGTGGAATGAGTAGATCAACCGGAACGGCTCGTCCAGGCTGTCCAGCACGATCCAGTTGTGACCCAGGACCACGAAAATGATCCCCAGGCCCTTGGCGATGTCGATGCAGTCGTTGCGGTGGTTCATGGGGTGCAAGCGCTCAGCGCAAAACGATGGTGCTGCCCGTCTTGCCCGCACCACGCAGCTCTTGCAACTGATTCCAGCCTTCGATGCGCCAGCGGTGCACACCGCCGTGTGACGATTCGTCGTTGTGATAGAGGTACAGGCGTTCGCCGATGCGCACCAGGGTCGGGCTGAAGGCGTTGCCGCTCAGGCCGGGTTGGGTGGCTGGATACGGGCGAGTCGAGGGCTGCCCGAACTGGCCGATGAAGAGGCCGCTTTCGTCGAAGTGCATGAACTGGTTGGCCTGGCCGACACGCAGGGTCTGCAAGTCTTTGTGGAACTCGCCGTGGTAGCCATAAATGATGTGGCGCCCGTGGGTCAGCACCGCGTTGCCACCATAGTGCGTCGAGCCGTCGATGGCCTTGGTCTGGAAGCTTCCCTTGCCGTCGAGCGGGCCGCTGGGGCTGGCTTGCCAGAGCCAGTCGGTTCCACCCATCGCAGCGGCGCCGAGGTGGAAGCCTTCGTTGCCAATGACCGACTGGTCAAAGAACACCACCTTGCCCGAGCCGGTGACCGGGAAGCGCGGAGCGAAGCCTGCAAAGGCGCCGCGGTAGTGCGGCGAACCAGCTTGCTTCGGCACGCGTGCAAGCACCAACGGTTCGGTGGCCCACACCGGATCGCCAGTGCTGTCGAAGCCGGTCAACGGCAGGCGCATCACGCTCTGCGTGGAGGGGCCGCTCAGTGCGTAGCCGAGGTTGCCGTTTTCGTACATGGAGACGGGCGTGGCGCCGGGCAGCGGCTGGCCGAACATCTTGACCACGCGCAGCGGCCCGGCTGCGGGCAGCTCCACCATCACCTGGCGATCATGGGCTGTCAGCATGCCGTAGGTGCGGTTGTTGGAGAGGGTCTCCACCGTTTGCAGGCCACCCAGCAGGCCGTTGAAGGCACGCCGGTCCACCAGCGCAGCGGGTAACCCGACCAGCCAGTTGCGCACCAGCTTCCATCTGGGCCCCGGGTGCGCTGGCACGTCGGGCTCGGTATCGAGTTCCAGGAAGTTGGCAAACACACGGCGCGGGTTGGCGTGGTCCACGGTGGACGCATACACACCGGGCAGATAGGCGACCTGTGCATCGCTGTGCACGTCGTCGCCGGCGTCGGTGCGAAAACGCAGCGTGCGGTTGTTGCAGTGGTCGACGACCCAGATCGTGTTGTTGGCCATGGGCAGCAACGCAGTTTGTTCGCGCCCTTCGCGGCCCTGAAAGCACAGCCGGTCGAAACCCACCGCGGGGTCTTGCCGATGGCCACCGGCGCGACCGATCGCGCCGAGGGTGCGGCCGCTGCGGTTCAGGCGCTTGATCTGCTGGCTTGTGCCGCCGTCGGCCACCCAGACCTCATCGTCGCGGGTCGGGTGAGCCGCCACTGCCACCGGTTGCACCAGCGTGTCGATGCTGGCCGCTAGCGTGGGCGTGTCGTCGAGGCGGGTGTAGCGCAGCAGCTTGCGACCGGAGATGACCCACAGGTCGCCGCCGGGTGTGATGGCGATCTGGTTGAGCACCTTGGCCGCGAGCGGCAGCTGAATGCGGTTTAGGAGCACGCCACTGGTCTTGTCGAACAGACGAACCTGCCCGACGCCGGCATGCGACACCGCCAGCACACGGCCGTTGCGCTGCACCGCCAGGCCGGTGGGGACAAGTGCCTCGTCGGTCTCCAGCGAGATCACGCTTTTGTAGTCTTGCGGCTCGTAGCACTGACCGTTCGGCCTGCGCGCGAGGCACACCGCCACACCGGCGCTGAACTGCGCGGCGCGTGCGGTTTGCAGCTCCAGCACACCGACGAAGCTGCTGCGCGACATGCCACCGGTATTGGCCCAGTAGAGCCGGGTCGCATCGGCAGCAATCATCGAGTACGACACGAAGGGTTCGATCGAGCTTGCGGGCAGAGGCTTGGGCAGCGCGTAGTGAGGCGTCGCGACGGCAAACGCGTGCAGGGCGCTCTGCGCTTCGTTGTATCCGGTGGCATAGATCACCCGCTCACCGTCAAGAACCAGGCTGGTCGGGGGCAAGTAGGCCTTGTGAACCGTGGGCCCTCCGATGTCGGCTGAACTGTTGCCGTAGACGCCCTCCCACACGTAGCGGATCTGGTGGTGAATGACACGGAACTCATAGCCTGCTTCGGTGGCGGGCCGGCCAAGATCGTCGAGCCCGTTCCAGGCGCCGTTGTGCGGGCCGGCGGCCAGGCTTTCGGCACGCCAGAGGGTTCGAAGCAACTTGTCCTGGTGGGAGTAGACGCCGGCACTCGTGACGGCCGAGGTGGGCAGCGAGAAGCTCCAGCGGGTAGGCGTCTGTGCAGCAGCCAGCGAGGCAGCCAGCAAGCCAGCCATTGCCACGAGGGAGCGCCAGGTCATGCGAACGCCGGTTGGGCCATGCGTGTGTGGGGGCTGCGTGTCAGTTCGTTCAGGACATGGCTGACCTTGTTCGTGTACGCGCTCCAACCGAACTCTTGTGCACGCCGTGCCGCTTGGCGGCCCATTTCGATGCGCAGATCGCGTTGGCGGTACAGCCGTTCGAGCCGATCGCACAGCGCGTCTTCATCGCGCTCGGGGATGATGAAGCCGTCGATACCGTCGCGCACGATGTCGCCCGGCCCGTTGGCCGTCACGATCACCGGCAGGCCACAAGCCATCGCTTCGAGCACCACCAGGCCCATGCCCTCCACCAAGGTGGGCAGCACGAACACGTCGGAGGCCCGGTACATGGCGGCGAGCACAGGCCGGGTCTGGTGCGTGATGTGCTGGATGAAATCGCGGTAGGGCTGCAGTGGCCGGTCGCTCCCGACCACGCTGCCCACCAGGGTGAGCTGGCTGTCATGGCGGGCGAATTTGCGGTAACCGCGCAGCAGGTAAGAGATGCCCTTGCGTTGCGTCAGCTGCCCCGCATAGATCACCTTGAATGCAGTCGATGAAGAAGGCGCAGCGCCGGGGGTGAAGGTCTGCAGATCGACACCGTAGGGGATCATGCGCATCTTGGCGCGCGGCACGCCCTGGGCGACGAAGCTGTCGGCCGCGAAGGTCGAGCCCACGAGCACCGCGTCGGCCTGGCGGATCTCTTCGTCGAGCCGTTCTTCGTGGCCGGCTGCCCAGTCGTCGAAATCGGGCCAGGTGATGGCGAATTCGGGCTCGCGTTCGTTCTCTTCGAGCCGGATGCGGCGCCGCTCGCGGTGATGGGCCACCGGGTAGTTGAGCACCGCAGCACATTGCGCTCGCGCCGCCAGGAATGACGGCAGGGCAAATCCTTCGTAGGCCACCACGCAATCGACATTCCCGGTGTGCCGGCAGGCGGATTGCGCCACGGCTTCGCGTACCGACATGTAGAGCCGGTTGGTCCAGCGGTGTCGCACCGCCGGTGGCAGCGCATGCAGGCGGCCAATGGTGGCCGCACACAGATCGGGCAGCACGCCGGCTTCATGGGTCAGAGCGGCCAGGGCCGGGTCGCTGATGCGCCGCCGGCCAAAGGTGCTGGTGTAGGCGGCGCCCGCGAGCGGCATAGCGGCCAGTGCGCGCTCCCACGCGCGACCCTTGTTGACGTAGGGTCGCACGTACGCGCCGAGCGTGTTGTTGCGCGCCAGGGCCGTGGCCAGCTGGTTCAGCTCGGGCGAGTTGAAGTTGACCACCAGGGTGCGTGGAGTGTGGCTCGCATGTGTCATGCAGAAATCGTACGGGCGCTTTATGACTGCCATGTGGGCCTGGCATGGCTTGCGCGACTGACTCAATCTCGCAACATTTCCTGGCTAGAGTCGCTTGCATCGGAGTCGCGCATGACTCGAGGTGCGCTGTACCGCAGCGCGGGAGAGTCGAGTGAAGATACTGTTTTGTTCTGTGCCGTTCCGCCCGGCTGTCGGCGGCATTGAGACGGTGTCTGAGATCCTTGCCGAGCGCTTCAAAGGAGTGGGGCATGAGGTCACCCTTGTGACACAAACCCCCTGCGACGAATCCGAGCATGCGGGCTATCGCGTGGTGCGCAAGCCCACAGCCCTGCAGATGATGCGACTGGTCGCCTGGGCCGACGTCGTGTTTCACAACAACATCAGCTTGCGGTTTGCCTGGCCCCAGTTGTTGCTGCGTCGCCCCTGGGTGGTGGCCCATCACACCTGGATTGCAGGCGGTGGCCTGGCCGCGCGTATGAAGCGGCGTGTGCTGCGCCATGCCACCCACATCGCGGTGAGCAAGGCCGTGGCGAAAAGCCTGCCGGTGCCGTGCACGATGGTGCCCAACCCCTACGCCGACCATGTGTTCGTGCCCACCGAAGGCGGGCATCGCGAGGGGCAGCTTGTGTTCCTCGGTCGACTGGTCAGTGACAAGGGCGTTCACGTTCTGCTCGATGCACTGGCGCTGCTGGCGCAGTGTGGCAAGCGTGTGCGCCTGACCGTCGTGGGCGAGGGCCCCGAAGAAGCGTCATTGCGCCAACAGGCCAGCGCCCTCGGGTTGACCGGGCAGGTCTCGTTCATTGGCCGCCGCAGTGGCGCGGCCTTGGCCGCTGTGTTGCGTGAGCACCGGGTGCTGGTGGTGCCGTCGGTCTGGGAAGAGCCATTTGGCGTGGTCGCGCTCGAAGCCATGGCCTGCGGTTGTGTGCCTCTGGTGACACGCAGTGGCGGCCTGCCCGATGCGGTGGGTGCGGCCGGTGTGGTGGTCGCGCGTGACGACAGCACGGCTCTGGCGCGCGGCATCGACGAGTTGGTCGACAACCCACAGGCATTGAGCGGCTGCCGCGCCGCAGCGCCTGCCCATTTGGAGCGTCACACGCGCGAGCGGGTGGCACGTGCATATTTACAGGTCATTGAAGATGCGCACCGCACGCACTCGACACAGAGCACCGCGACCGCTGTTTGATGCGTTGCAGGCGCGCCCGGCGCCCGTTCCTCGCTTGCCTGCGTTGAGCGCCAACGCCGCGAATGAGGGTGCGCGCAGACGCTTGGTGCGGGTTGTCCTGGTCATCTACCTGCTGGCGATCTTTGAAGGTGCGCTGCGCAAGTACGTGGCGCCGCAGTTCGGTCAGTACATCTTCTTCATCCGCGACCCGTTCCTGCTCTACGCCTATGTGTTGGCGGCGCGCTTCGACCTTTGGCCGCGTGATAACGGCCTGTTTCAGTTCAGCGTGTTCCTGTGCGTTTTCGGTGCAGCGCTGTTCGGTTTGCAGTCCGCGTTTGGGGGCTACAGCGAAACCCGCTTGCTGCTGGGTGCTTACGGGTGGCGAAGCTACTTTTTGTATGCGCCCCTGGCATTCTTGATCGGTGAGCAGTTTCGTGCCGCCGATCTAACCCGCTTCGCGAAGATCACCCTCCTGCTCGCCATCCCCATCGCGGTGTTGGTCAGCGTGCAGTTCTTCTCGCCAATGAGCTCGCCGATCAACGTCGGCATCGCGGAAGAGAAGGAACTGCAGTTCAAGGGCATGGGGCTGGACGCAGAGCGCATTCGCACCACCGGCCCGTTCACCTCCACCGCAGGCCTGCAGCAGTTCGTGGTTACGGCGTGTGGCTTCGCACTGGCTTTCCTGCTGATGACTGCGGCGCGGCGCAGGTTCGGCCTGCTCACCTTGCTGGTGTCGATTGGCGCCATCCTGACCTGCGTCGCCTTCAGCGGCAGCCGCGGCACGATGCTGCAGTGTGGGATCGCCGGCCTGTTCGCGATCGGTCTCGGTGTTGTGGGCCGAGGGGCAGCCTTGAAGGTCAAGGCGCTGGTGCTGCCCGGTGCACTCGGTTTTGCGGCCCTGGTGCTTTACCCCATCGTGTTCCCCGCCGGCTTCGAAGCGTTCGTGAACCGCTGGAACAACGCGGCCAAAGTGGAGGCTGGCATCGAGGGCGGCGTGTTCGGGCGTGCCCTGTACAGCTTCTTCGACTTCTTCCGCCTCATCGATGTGGTTCCGGCCATCGGCTATGGCCTGGGCTACGGCAGCAACGCCAGCATCCAGTTGCGTGCCACC
>JBBRFR010000064.1:0-13757 GCA_038241485.1 Burkholderiales bacterium | reverse complement strand
CCGAACGACCCGAACGCCGGGGCGGTGGTGTAGAGTAAGCGCATCCCCTTCCAGAGAAGCATCGACCACCGTCCCATGGCGACCGCTGCCGATTCGTTGGCCCTGGCCGCCCAGGCTCGCCGCTCCTACGCAGAGCGCTTGTTGAGTGGCGTGCCCAGCGTGGTTCACGCGGTGGAAGACGGTGCCAGGCTCTTGGCCACACAGTCGGCCGAACACAGCCTCCAGTACAAACGTCGCGACGTCGCCACTGACCTGCGCAAGGCCGCACCCACCTGGACCAACGGCATCATCTCGGCGCTGCGCGGCGCGCTGGTGAGCGGCATGGTGTCGGCCTCACGGCCGGGTGACCTACCGCCGCCAGGGCGTACCAACCCCGGCATGTCGCTGGTCGACGACGACACCATCGAAACCGAAATCTTGAGCTCGCGGCTGGCGCTCGCGATGATGGATCGTGCGTCCTGGGAGTTCACCGATCTGCGCTCGCGCATGTCTGCGCTTGAGAAGCGCGATGAGCTCGACACCAACGATGTGCTGCGCCCGCATGTGCTGGCGCGCATCGTCACCAGCACTTGGCGCAGCTCGACGCTCACGCAAGATGCGTGGCGCACGCTGCAGGCCGTCTTGCACGAAGAGTTCGCGCATTTCGCCGAAGAGGCATACCACGAGACCAACCGCTGGTTGATCCAGCAGCGCGTCCTGCCCGAGATTGACTTGCGCCCGTTCATACGGCGCACGCGCAATTCCTATGTCTTGCCGGCCGCAGGCGGCGTTGCCGCGCAGAGTGCGCCCGGGCAAGTGGCCGGAACCCCCAGCAGCTTTGCCCGTTTGGGCACGGTCGGCGAAGAGACACGCATGATGACGCGCGCCGGTGGTTTTGCGCGCGGGTCCGACCATGCCGAGGCGGTGCTCGGCCGTCTCAACAAGCTCATCGGCCGGCAGGTGCCCGATTTCGCCGGCACGGCGCCCATGCAGGCCGCCTCGGTAGGGCTCAAGGCGGCGATCAGCGAGGCCCAGCAGGGCATCCAGCGACGGCTTTCGAGCACGACCAGTGGCGGGGTCGTCACTGGTGCACGGGCAGGCGATGAACCGGTCAGCACCCCGGCCCTGCTCGAAGAAATGCACCAGCGCAAGCAGGCGCTAAAAAAGGCCGCCACCACGCCCGTGGAGCGCGCCACCATCGAGATCGTCGCCCTGCTGTTCCAGAGCATCCTGATGGAAGAGCGCATTCCCGCTGTGGTGCGGGTCTGGTTTGCACGCCTTCAGATGCCGGTGTTGCGGGTGGCGGTGAGTGAGCCTGATTTTTTTGCCACCGTGGACCACCCGGCCCGCCGCCTGATCGACCGCATGGGTGCTTGTGTGATGGGATTCGACGCGACCAGTCGTGCGGTCGCCGACACGCTGGAAAAAGAGATCAAACGTGTGGTGCAGGTTGTCGAGGCTTACCCCGACACAGGGCGGCGCGTGTTCCAGACCGTGCTCACCGAGTTCGAGAAGTTCCTGGAGCATTACTTCAAGAACGAAAACGAGACCACGCGCAAAGGCGTGTCGCTCGCACAGCAGGTGGAGCAGCGCGAAACGCTGGCGATTCAATACACCATCGAGCTGCGCAAGATGCTCAATGAGGTACCGGTGCAAGAAGGGGTGCGCGAGTTCCTCTTTCACGTCTGGGCCGACGTGATGGCCATGACGGCGGTGAAGTACAGCGCCCAGGGAGTTGAAACCAAGGCGATGAAACGTGTGGCCGCTGATTTGATCTGGTCGGCCAGCGCCAAGGTGTCGCGCGAGGAGCGTGCCGAGGTGATCCGCCGCCTGCCACCGCTGCTCAAGACCTTGCGTGAGGGCATGGACCACGCCGGCATCAACACCGAAAAACAAGACGAACACATCCAGAAGCTCAACAACTCCTTGGCAGCGGCGTTCACTGCCAAGACGGCAGCCATTGCGCCCGAGCGGCTCGAAGAGTTGATGGGGCGCCTTGAAACCCTGGAAGAGCTATTGCCCGACAACGCCGACGATCTGGAGATCGACGAATCAATGGTGCTCGACTTGTCGGGCCATGAAAGTTCGGAGCTCGAAGTGGTGGGCGAGGGCGGCTCCATGCCCACGCCGGCCATGCTGGCCTGGGCGCGCGAACTGCAGGTGGGTGGTTGGTACATGCTCGACTACCGCAACCGCAATGAAGCGGTGCAACTGGTCTGGCAGGGCATGCGCCGGCAGCTGACTCTGTTTGTCTCGCCGCACGGGCGTGGCATCTTGTTTCAGCAAAACCGGCTGGCGGCCTTTCTCCAGGCTGGGTTGCTGGTGCCGGCACAAGACGAGTCGCTGACCGTGCGCGCGACACGCAGTGCCTTGGCCAAGTTGGACGTGGATCCAAGTCGCTTGTTGAACTGACAGAGGTGTTCCCTTGCGCCACCAAAAAGCCGCCCTCGGGCGGCTTTTGTTTGGGCGCTGATTCCCGATCAGTGGATCAAACGATCTTCTTCGTCGACGAACAGCTCGTCGAGGATCAGCGCATCGGGCTCTTCGCCCAGGCTCCAGAACACCATCAGCACGATGATCTTCAGATCTTCCAGGTCGACCGGCCCGCCGGGGATCGCGGTCGCGCGGTCGATGACCATTTCGCGCATCGGGGGTGGCAAGACACCCGCCGACTCGAGAAAGCTCACAAAGCCAATGGAGGGTTCGCCCAGGTGCTCTTGTTCGGCCGGGGAATAGACGCGCAGGCTGTCAGGACTTTGTTCGCCGGAATATGACTGCGCCGTAGTCGCCAGACCGTCGAGCCACGACAAGGCTTCTTCGATCTCGTCCGACTCGAACCCCATGGCCGACAGCTTTCGCGTCAGCTGCGCATGGTCGGGGCACGCATCGGGCCGCCAGTAGTTTTCGTACAAGTAGACGAGCACGTCAAACATGGATTCACTATACCCCAGGGCCGCTCCGTGGGCCTCGTATTAATGTGCTCGGCGGACGGGTCACGTCGGTCAGGTTGTGGTGGTCAGCCGGTGCTTACACGCTGGAAGAGCTGCCCCGGCAGGCGTGCCACCAGGCCTTCCATTTCCAGCTCAAGCAACCGGATGTTGAGCAGCGCAGCGGGCCAACCGGTGCGGGCGACCAAGGCGTCCAAGGTCACCGGGTCGAAGCCCAAGGCCTGCAACAGGGGGTCGCTGCTTCCCACTTCCGCAGACGGCTCCGCCGCGACCGGCGAGGGAGGCCCGAACGAAGGCAACTCTTCGAGCACATCCTGCGCGGTTTCCACCAACTTGGCGCCTTGTTTGATCAGCGCGTGGCAGCCGCGTGATTGGGGGGAATGGATGGAGCCAGGGAGGGCAAAAACGTCGCGCCCTGCTTCGCTGGCCAGCCGGGCCGTGATCAGCGAGCCGGACTGCAACGCCGCTTCGACCACCAAGGTGCCGCGTGTCAGGCCCGCGATGATGCGGTTGCGCATCGGGAAATTGGCCGGCAAGGGAGGCGTGCCAAGCGAGTATTCGCTGAGCATCAGGCCCTGCACGCTGATACGGTGTGCCAACTCAAGGTGGCGCCGAGGATAGACGCGGTCCAGGCCGGTACCGATGACGGCGATGGTTCGCCCCGAGCCTGACAAGCCGCCTTCATGGGCGGCACCGTCAACACCCAGCGCTAGCCCGGAGACGATGGTGAGCCCCGCTTGGCTCAGATGCGCCGAAAAGGCGCGGGCATTTTCACGGCCTTGTGGTGTGGGGTTGCGGCTGCCGACGACGGCCACGCTGGGTGAGTGCAGCAGCGTGGCATCGCCTTGCAAGTACATCAGCAGCGGTGGGTCGGCGGTTTCCAGCAGAAGAGGCGGGTAGCTGGGGTCGCCCAGCGTCAATACCTGGCGTGGTGCCTCATCAGTGGCACTGGCGAGCCAGCTGACCGTGGCTTCGACCAGAGCCGATACCGTGTCCGGCTCCTGGGCCAGCGCCGTGGCAGTGGCGTTTGAGACGACTGCTTTGCGCGCTGCGGTGGTTGCGGCCAGCACGGCTTGCGGCGACCCAAACGCTGCCAACAGCTTGCGCGCGGACTCGCGCCCGACTTGCGGCGTTTCTATGAGCCGCAGCCAAGCGGCGAGTTCGTCTCGATCCATCGGAATTTGAGCGCCAGTGTGACGCTCACTCGCCAGCATCAGGGCTGGGTGAAACGATCACCAGGGGTGACCGGCTCCTTGACCGAGAGGATCAGCGCATACGACATGCGGTTGAAAACGCGGAAGACGAAGAGGTGACCATGCCGCTCATCGGGCAGCTTGATGCGGGTGCGCTCGCCGTCGGTTCTGTCGATGAGGCGGTCACCCGCGCGCCAAAGAGCGAGCACGTGCCCACTTTCGACGCCGTCGCGACTGCCCTTGTTGAGCGCCACGATCTGGTTTTGACCGGCCGTTAGGCCGTCGCCGTAGATTGAGACGATCTGCCCTTCAATGTCTTTCTCCGGGGGGCGCGGCACGTAGTTGATGAACTCCCGCGGGGGCACTGGCGAGAGCCTGTCGCCAACGCGGATTTCTTGGCGAACGCTGGTCACCGTGAAGGTGTCGGGCACGACCTCGCCCTTGACCGTGCCGCCTTTTCGGGTGTACTCGGCCACGCCGAGGTAAACGGCTTCGTAACCCAGAACTTCGCCTGTGCTCGGGTCTTTCAGTGCACGGGGCTCACGGAAAACGCGGTAGTTTGGAGTGGTGCCCAACTCTCCGCGCACATAGGCGAGGTCACCGCGAGATAGCAGCACACGGCCTTCTTGTGCACCGACGACGCGTGGCGCCGATGCGAGCTGGTTGGTTTCGAAAATGACGGCTTCGTTGAGGAAGGGCTCGATCAGGTGCAAGGCAATCGGCGGAATGCCCTGTTGGCCCAGAGCGCTGCTGCGAATGCGCGGCGACAGGCGGCCCGAAGCACCCTGGTCACTGCCGTCGCCGACCCGCAGCGTGGCGCGGCCGTCGACCTTGATCAGATACAGCGTCTGCCCGGGAAAAATCAGGTGCGGGTTGCGGATCTGCTCCAGGTTCATTCCCCACAGCTCGGGCCAGCGCCACGGGCTCTTGAGAAACATGCGGGAGATGTCCCACAGCGTGTCGCCTGACTTGACGGTGTAAGTGTCCGGGGCGTTGTCGGCCAGCTCGGAAAGTGGCACCCCCGTTTCGGCGACCTGTTTGGCCGTGCTGCGCTGTTTCTGGGTGATCGGGAAGTTGGGTTCCGCCGCGATTGCGGTGGTGCCAAGGCCCACACCGAGCGCCACGGTGATCGCGGAAGCCCGGAAAAATGACAGGGCAGGACGGGTGCTTCGGGTCATGAAGGTAAGTCTCCGGGCGCGCAGACAGCACAATGCTGGGCTGTGCGGTTTACTGAGCCGGCTGCAGCAGGCTGCTCGCAGTTCGGCGAAAATCTTCATTCAGTTTCGCAGATTCTGCCTCTAAACCCTTGATATCGCAACGAAAGTCACCCGCCGATACCTTTGTTGTGTTGCCTGTCACGGCGGCCGGCGTTGCGTTCCGCCCACAGGCCCTTCATTCCTGATTTCCATGTCCAAGCTCACCATCCTTCGTTACCCCGACCCCCGCCTGCACACCGTCGCCAAACCGGTGGCCCAGGTCGACGAGCGTATCCGCCAGCTGGTCGACGACATGCTGGACACCATGTACGCGGCCGACGGCGTGGGTCTTGCCGCGACCCAAGTCGACGTGCACGAGCGGGTGATCGTGATCGACACCTCAGACTCCCGCGACGACCCGCATGTGCTGATCAACCCCGAACTGGTGGCCAAAAGCGCGGAAATGAGCCTCGGCGACGAAGGGTGCCTCTCGGTGCCCACCATTTATGACAAGGTGCCGCGGCACGCGCGCGTCACGGTGCGCTCGCTCAACCGGGCCGGTGAAAGTTACGAGTTCGAGGCGGACGGGCTGCTGTCGGTCTGCGTGCAGCACGAGATGGATCACCTGATGGGCAAGGTGTTTGTCGAGTACCTGAGCTCGCTCAAACGCGACCGCATCAAGGTCAAGATGCTGAAGAAGACCCGCGACGAGCAGCGCCCATGAGGGTGGCCTTTGCGGGCACGCCAGAGTTTGCCGAGGTGGCGCTGGCGCGTTTGCATGCCGCCGGGTTCGAGGTGGCCTTGGTGCTCACCCAGCCCGACCGCCCTGCGGGGCGCGGGATGAAGCTGAACCCTTCGCCGGTGAAAGCCTTTGCCTTGGCGCACGGCATTCCGGTGGCCCAGCCACGCAGCCTGCGTCTTGGCGGCAAGTACCCCGCCGATGCTGCCCAGGCGCAGCAAACCCTGTTGGCAGCCCATGTTGATGTGATGGTGGTCGCAGCCTACGGGCTGATCCTGCCGCAATGGGTGCTCGACTTGCCACCGCGCGGCTGCCTGAACATCCATGGTTCGCTGCTGCCGCGCTGGCGCGGAGCGGCGCCCATTCACCGGGCCATCGAGGCAGGGGACACACGCACCGGCATCACCATCATGCAAATGGATGCCGGGCTGGACACCGGTGACACGCTGCTCGTAGAAGCGACCGAGATCGCGGCCGACGACACCACGGCCGTTTTGCACGATCGCCTCGCGGCCTTGGGCGGGCGCTTGATCGTTGAAGCGCTCGAGCTTGCAGCCTGCGGCGGCCTCACGCCCACCCCCCAGCCCGTCGAGGGCGTGACCTACGCCCACAAGATTGACAAGGCCGAAGCCGCAGTCGACTGGTCGCTCCCGGCAAGTGCGCTCGAGCGGCGCATCCGCGCCTTCGACCCCTTTCCTGGCGCCACCGCACAACTTGACGGCGAAGCCATCAAACTGTGGCGAGCCCAGGTGGTGCCGGCGAGCGGTGTGCCCGGGTCGGTGCTGGCGGTCACTGACGAGGGGATTACCGTCGCCTGTGGTGAGGCCGCGTTGAAGGTCACCGATTTGCAGCGCCCCGGGGGCAAACGTTTGGCGGCTCGGCAGTTTCTGCAAAGCAAGCCGTTGCAGCCGGGGCAGACGTTTGGCCGTTGAACTCCAGCGGCCCGCCCGCATCTGATGCGGGTCAAGCACTCAAGGAGTCTGTTTCCATGTTCAATCTGTTGAAGACCGCCGTTTTGATGGCCGCCATCACGGCGCTGTTCATGGCCATTGGCGCTTTCATCGGTGGCCGCTCCGGCATGATGATCGCGCTGGCGGTGGCTGTGGGCATGAACTTCTTCAGCTACTGGTTCTCCGACAAGCTGGTGCTCAAGATGTACAACGCGCAAGAGGTTGACGAGACCAGCGCGCCGCAGTTTTACCGCATGGTGCAAGAGCTGGCGCAACGCGCGCAGCTGCCGATGCCACGTGTCTACCTGATCAACGAAGACGCGCCCAACGCCTGTGCCACCGGCCGCAACCCCGAAAACGCTGCGGTGGCCGCCACCACCGGCATCTTGCGGGTGCTAAGCGAGCGCGAGTTGCGTGGCGTGATGGCGCATGAACTGGCGCACGTGAAACACCGAGACATCCTCATCAGCACGGTGAGCGCCACCATGGCCGGCGCGATCTCGATGCTGGCCAACTTCGCCATGTTTTTTGGCGGGCGCGACAGCAGTGGCCGCTCGCACAACCCGGTCGCGGGTTTGCTGGTGATGATCCTGGCGCCCTTGGCCGCGAGCCTGATCCAGATGGCCATCAGCCGCGCCCGCGAGTTCGAGGCCGACCGTGGTGGAGCGGAGATCTCTGGCGACCCGCAGGCGCTCGCCAGCGCGCTGCAAAAGATCCACCGCTTTGCCCAGGGCATGCCGATGGAAGCCGCCGAGCGCCACCCTGAAACGGCGCAGATGATGATCATGAACCCGCTGTCGGCGGGTGGTCTGCGCGGCCTGTTCTCGACCCACCCGTCGACCGACGAGCGCGTGGCGCGCCTGCTGGCCATGGCCTGAAGTCGCCCAAAAAGCGGGGGGAACACCCCGCTTTTGCGCACAACCGGCGGGCCCGGTTTGCGGAGAATGAGTTCAGAACTTCGCCCTGCCTGTCATGCGACACACCGCCCTCATTTCCATCCTGCTGGCCGCGACCGCGCTGTCGGGTTGCGACCTGTTCGGCGACTCAGCTGAAAAGCTCGCCGCTGCCAAGGAAGCCGAAGGCAAAGCCATCGGCGGCGCCTGCCGCCACGCCGGCCGCGCCATCGAAGACTGCTACGCGCTCAACCGCAAGGCCGACAAGGCTTCGGTGTTTGCCGGCTGGCGCGACATGAACGACTACATGCGCGAGAACAAGATCGAAGCCGTGCCGCCGCAAGCGGTGGCCGCCAGGGGTGAGCCCAAATCGGCCGAGCCCAGGGGCGAAGCCAAACCAGTGGCCACCGAGCCCGCGGCCGATGGCGCGGAGAAAAAGCCCACCAAGTCTGGTGCGGGCAAACCGCGCGAACCCAAGAGCCCCGACTCCTGAGGTGCGCGCGTCACACGGCGCACACGGCACTTCACAGCGGCTTCGCCGAGCCTTCCCAAACCTGAGCCTGGTCGATGGCAGGGCGTGACCGACCCCCGCGACGTGGTCATCGAGTTCGCGCCCTCAATAAGCCGCTGAGCCGGGACGAGAATGCAGCCATGCATTCACTTCAGGGCACGCTGCATCACGCGCAGTTTCGCGCCGGGCTTCGCGACATGGGCTCGGTCTCCCTGGGCATTGCGGCCTGGGGCTTGGTGACTGGGGTGGCCATGGTCAAGGGTGGGCTGTCGATCCCGATGGCCCTGCTGATGAGCTTCACGGTGTTTGCCGGCAGCGTGCAACTCGCGGTCATCCCGTTGATGACGGTGGGTGCGCCGTTGTGGGTGATATGGGCCACGGCCGTTTGCATCAACCTGCGCTTCGTGATCTTCAGCGCGCAGTGGCGGCCTTACTTCATGCGCTACCCGCTGCGCGAGCGCCTGCTGCTTTGTTATTTGAGCGGTGACCTCACCTACGTGATCTTCATGCGGCGCTTTCCCGAGCCGCGCGCCGACGAGGGCCAGGTCGAATACTTCGTGGGCGCGTCGGGCGCCAACTGGTTTGCCTGGCAGGTCCCGGCCGTGCTGGGCATCGTGCTGGCCGATGTGATCCCTACCCATTGGGGTCTGGGGTTTGCCGGTGTGCTGGCCTTGCTCGGTTTGACGTATTCGTTGATGTCTGACCGCGCGACGGCGGTGGCGGCCGTGGTCGCAGGGGCGGCCGCAGTGGCTGCATTTGCGCTGCCGCTGCGCCTGCACATCGTGGTGGCGATTGCCGCGGCGGTGTGTGTGGGGCTGTTGATGGACGGGCACCGCCTGCGCAAGGCATGAGCAGCTCCTACGCCTTTTTCACCATCGCTGGGCTGACTCTTATCACGGTGGTCACGCGCGCCTTCTTCCTGATGTCCGAGCGTGAGCTGCCCCTGCCCGATTGGGTGAAGCGGGGCCTGCGTTACGCGCCGCTGGCCGCCTTGGCGGCGGTGGTCGTGCCCGAGGTGGTGATGACGCAGGGGCAGTTGATTTCGACCTGGCAAGACGCGCGGCTGTATGGCGTGGCCGTGTCCACGGCTTACTTCTTCTGGCGGCGCGACATTCTGGGCACCATCGTCACCGGCATGGCGGTTGTAATCACTCTGAAACTCGGGCTCGGCTGGTAAGCGTGGCTGGTGTCCAATAGCGGCTTCAGAATCCCCACTCACCCATCGCTCACCATGAATGTTCTCCGTTTTGAAGACATCGCGGCCCGCGGCCTTGCCAGCGGCCAGCGCGTGTTCATCCGTGCTGACCTGAACGTGCCGCAAGACGCCACCGGCCGCATCACCGAAGACACCCGCATTCGCGCTTCCATCCCTTGCATCGAGCTGGCGCTGAAAGCCGGCGCGGCGGTGATGGTCACCTCGCACCTGGGCCGCCCGAGCGAGGGTGAGTTCAAGCCCGAAGATTCATTGGCCCCGGTGGCCAAGCGCATGGGCGAGCTGATGGGCCGCGAGATCCCGGTGGTCGCCAATTGGGTCGACGGCGTGAGCGTCGCACCGGGCCAGTTGGTGATGCTCGAAAACTGCCGCGTCAACAAGGGTGAGAAGAAGAACAACGAAGCCCTGGCCAAGAAAATGGCCGCCCTGTGCGACATCTTCGTGCACGACGCCTTTGGCACCGCGCACCGCGCCGAAGCCTCGACCTACGGCATTGCCCAGTTCGCCAAGGTGGCCTGCGCCGGCCCGCTGCTGGCGGCCGAGATCGACGCGATCACCAAGGCGCTCGCCAACCCCAAACGCCCGCTGGTCGCCATCGTGGCCGGCAGCAAGGTGAGCACCAAGCTGACCATTCTTCAGGCGCTGGCCAAGAACGTGGATCAGCTGATCGTCGGTGGCGGCATTGCCAACACCTTCCTTCTGGCCGCTGGCCTGCCCATCGGCAAGTCGCTGGCCGAGCCCGACTTGGTGAACGAAGCCCGGGCGGTGATCGAGGCGATGAAGGCGCGCGGCGCGGCGGTGCCGATCCCGACCGACGTGGTCACCGCGAAGAAGTTTGCCGCCGACGCCCCCGCCACGGTGAAAGCCGCAGCCGACGTGGCCGAAGATGATCTCATTCTCGACATCGGCCCCCAGACCGCGGCCTTGCTGGCCGACATGCTGAAGAAGGCCGGCACCATCGTCTGGAATGGCCCGGTCGGCGTGTTCGAGTTCGATGCGTTTGCCCATGGCACCGAGACGCTGGCACGCGCCATCGCCGAATCGAGCGCCTTCAGCATTGCCGGGGGTGGTGACACGCTTGCGGCCATCGCCAAGTACGGCATCGAAAAAAATGTGGGCTACATCTCGACCGGCGGTGGTGCCTTTCTTGAGGTGCTGGAGGGCAAGACCCTGCCGGCCTTCGAGATATTGCAAAAACGCGCCCAAGGCTGAACCATCCCCTCCGACGCCACACAACAAGAACGGAACACCACCATGCCTCGCGCCACCAAGATCGTTGCCACCCTCGGCCCCGCGTCCAGCTCACCCGAGGTGCTGGCGCAGATGATCCGCGCGGGGGTCGACGTGGTGCGGCTCAACTTCTCGCACGGGAAGGCGCAAGACCACATCGACCGTGCCCTGCTGGTGCGCGAGGTCGCCAAGTCGGTGGGCAAAGAGGTGGCCATCATGGCCGACCTGCAAGGCCCGAAGATCCGCGTCGGCAAGTTCGAAGGTGGCAAGACCATGCTTGAAGCGGGGCAGAAGTTCATCCTCGATGGCGCCACCAAAGAGCTCGGTACCAACGAACGTGTCGGCCTCGACTACAAAGAGCTGCCACGCGACGTGCGCCCCGGCGACACGCTCTTGCTCAACGACGGCCTGCTCAGGCTGACGGTTGATGCGGTCAAGGGCGAAGAGGTGCACACCACGGTGGTGATTGGCGGTGAGTTGTCCAACAACAAGGGCATCAACAAGGCCGGTGGGGGCCTCACCGCCCCCGCACTCACCGCCAAGGACATGGAAGACATCAAGACCGCGATGAGCTTCCAGTGCCAGTACCTGGCGGTGAGTTTCCCGAAAAACGCGACCGACATGGAGATGGCGCGCCAGCTTGCCAACGTGGCCGGCGAACCCTGGCGCCACAAACCCGCGCTGATCGCCAAGATCGAGCGCAGCGAAGCCATCCCCGTACTGGAGTCGATCATCAAGGCCAGCGACGGCATCATGGTCGCGCGCGGTGACCTGGCGGTCGAGGTGGGCAACGCGGCGGTGCCGGCCCTGCAAAAACGCATGATCAAGATGGCGCGCGAACTCGACCGCGTGGTCATCACCGCCACCCAGATGATGGAGTCGATGATCGTCAACCCGGTGCCCACCCGCGCCGAGGTGAGCGACGTGGCCAACGCCGTGCTCGACGGCACCGACGCCGTGATGCTCAGCGCCGAAACCGCCGCCGGCAAGTACCCGGTCGAAACTGTGGAGATGATGGCCAGCATCTGTGTCGAGGCCGAAGCCGCCGAAGAGATCGCGCTCGATGCCACCTTCACCAACAAGAAGTTCGGTCGTATCGATCAGTCGATTGCGATGGGCGCGCTGTTTACCGCCCACCACCTGGGTTGCAAGGCGATCCTCGCGTTGACCGAGTCGGGCTCGACCGCGCTCTGGATGAGCCGCCACCGCATCCACGTGCCCATCTTCGGGCTCACCTCTCAGATCACCAGCCAGCGCCGCATGACGCTGTATCGCAACGTGAGCCCGCTCTTGATGCCCAACTTCAGCGACCGTGACGAAGCGCTAAAGCACGCCGAGGCCCTGCTGGTGAGCAAAGGCGTGTTGAAGCCCGGCGACACCTATGCCATCACCTGTGGCGAGCCGATGGGCTACCCCGGGGGCACCAACATGCTCAAGGTCTGTCTCGTCGGCTGATGCGGCCATGTCGCTGACGCTGGATCACATCCGCGCCGCCGCACAGCGGCTCGACGGCCATGTGCTCGAAACACCCTGCCTGCGCTCGCGCACCCTGGGCGAGATCATCGGCTGCGAGGTGTTCCTCAAGTTCGAGAACCTGCAGTTCACCTCGTCGTTCAAGGAACGTGGCGCGCTCAACAAGCTGGCGCAGCTGACCGATGAAGAGCGCCAGCGCGGTGTGCTCGCGGTGTCGGCTGGCAACCACGCACAAGGCGTGGCTTACCACGCACAGCGCCTGGGCACGCCGGCCACCATCGTGATGCCGCGTTTTGCGGCGCCCGTGAAAGTGGTCAACACCCGCGGCTTTGGCGCCGAGGTGGTGTTGCAGGGCGACACCTTCGACGACGCACGCGCCTTCGGGCTGCAGCTGGCGCGCGACCGCAATCTCACGCTCATCCACCCCTTCGACGACCTCGACGTGGTGGCCGGGCAGGGCACCATCGGTCTGGAGATGCTGGCGCAGCAGCCATCGATCGACACCCTGGTGGTGGCCATCGGTGGCGGTGGGCTGATTGGTGGCGTGGCGACGGCGGCGCGCACCCTCAAGGCGGGCATCGAGGTGATCGGCGTGCAGACCGAACGTTTCCCTGCGGCCTGGAATGCCAAACACGGCCAGAACCTGCCGGTTCAGCAGGCCACCATTGCCGACGGCATCGGCGTGAAGGCCCCCGGCGTGCTGACGCTGCCGCTGATCGAGCGGCATGTGAACGACGTGCTGCTGGTCGGTGAAGACGACATCGAGCAGGCCATCCTGATGCTGCTCGAGATTGAAAAAACCGTGGTCGAAGGGGCGGGCGCCGTGGGCCTCGCCGCCTTGATGAAACACCGTGCGCGTTTTGCCGGCCGCAAGGTGGGCTTGATTCTGTGCGGCGGCAACATTGAGCCACTGGTGCTGGCCGAGATCATCGAGCGCGGCATGGTCAAGTCAGGCCGCCTGGCTCGCTTGCGCTTTGACGTGCGCGACATCCCGGGCGCGCTGGCCGACGTGGCCACGCTGCTCGGCAAACTCGGCGCCAACATCGACGAGGTGCAGCACCAGCGGGCGTTCAGCTCGGTCTCGGTGGAGCGCGTTCAGATCGAGGTGGTGGTGCACACGCGCGGCGTGGCGCACATCGAAGAGATCCTCTCTGAGATGCGTGCCGCGGGCTACAAGGCCGAGCGCATCGGCTGATGACGACCCCTCGGTTGGCGACTACGCCAACCGATCCCCTTGGGGATGCGGGCCGGCTTGGGGGCGGCCCGGCGCTCGGCCCGCGCGCTTGGCTCTCAGGCCTCGACGCGCACGCTCTTGATCATGGCCGCCACCGCTGGCGACATGTTCAGCGGCACCAGATCCACCTCGGTCAGCTCAGGCGACATCACGCGGAACAACTCATCGGCGAAGCTGTGGCCGATGTGGGGCACGCCG
>JBBRFR010000063.1:0-13945 GCA_038241485.1 Burkholderiales bacterium | reverse complement strand
GGCGTTGCCGTATTCGATGACGGCGTGCTCGATCTCCTGGCGGTTGGCTTCTTGCAGGTAGATGTTGAGCGGGATCATGCGCCGCTCGATGTAGACATGGCGAATCACCAGCTCGGTGCCGTCGTCTTCGAGCAAGCTGGGGCAGAACTCTTTCAGCTCGGCGATCAGCTCTTCTTCAAAACGCACACGCGGAAACGCCACATTGCTGTACTCCAGCGTGTCGGCCATGCGGCCCACACGGTCGTGGGTTTTCACCAGCAGGTACTTGCTTTGGATGATCTCGCGCGTGGTGTCTTTTTGCGGCGGGTAAAAGTCCTTGATGACCTTGAACACGAAGGGGAACGAGGGCAGGTCAAACACCAGCATGACCATGCCCTTGATGCCGGGGGCGATGCGGAAATTGTCTGACGAGTGGCGCAAGTGGGCCAGGAAGTCGCGGTAGAAAAGGTTCTTGCCTTGCTTTTGCAAACCGAGCGCGTTGTAGATCTCCGAACGCGGCTTGCGCGGCATCAGCGAGCGCAAAAACTGCACATAGGCCGACGGGATTTCCATGTCGACCAAGAAGTAGGCGCGCGCAAAGCTGAACAGCATTTGCAACTCGTCTTCACCAAACAGCACGGTGTCGATCACCAGCAGGTTAGAGGCCGGCGAATGCAACACCGGCAGCGCAAAAGGCGTCTCCTTGAAGCCGTTGATGATCTTGCCCACCATGTAGGCGCCCTTGTTGCGAAAAAAGAGCGAGCTCAGCACCTGGATCTGAAAATTGGCGCGCGGGCGAAAGTCGCCCAGCTCGCGGGCCACGGCGTTGAGCACGTGGTCGACATCGCGGCCGAGGTCTTCGAAGTCTCGCTTCAGCTGGAAGTTGTTGACCAGGCGCAGCCAGCTGTCGCGAAGCGTCTCTTTGGTGGGGTAGTAGGCGCGGTAGGTGGGCTGCGAGGCTGGCTCTTCGTTTTCAATGTATTCGGTGGAAACGGCGGGCCGCAAAAAGATGAAGTCGTTGTGAAAATAGCTGCGATGCAGGATCTTGGTGGTGACCGAGTTGAAGAAGGTCTCGGCCAGCTCGGGCTGGTGGTGGTTGGTCAGCAGGCCGATGTAGTGCAGCTTGACCTGCTGCCACACGTTCATCGACACGCTGCTGGCCTTGAACTCGGTCTGCAGCCGCTCGGTCGCTTCGTCAACCCGTTTGTCGTAGAACTCGATGCGCTCACGCTGCGCTCGCTGCTGGCCATGCCAGTCGGCGGCCTCGAAGCGCTTCTTGCCCTCGGCGCTCGCCGCGCGAAACAGCGTGTAGTGGCGGTCGAAGCCGTCGAGCATCGCGTTGGCGATGTCGAAGGCGCGCAGGTCGTTCAGCTCTTGCGGGAACACGGCCATGCGCATCAGTCGACCTCACTCGGCACCAGATCGGGCGTGTAGCGCACGCGGATCTGGTTGATCGCGTCGTCATACGCCGTCATCGTGTCTTCGGCGCTTGACACCGTCATGCGCAGGTCTTGCAGCTGGCCGTTGTGCAGGCCGTAAACCCAGCCGTGCACGACCAGCTCTTGTTTGCGTTGCCAGGCGTCTTGCACGATGGTGGTCTGGCAGGCGTTGAGCGCCTGCTCCACCACGTTGAGCTCGCACAGCGCGTTGACACGCTGGTTTTCATCGACCATCTCAAGCCAGGCCTGGTGGCGGTTGCGCACGTCTTGCACATGGCGGATCCAGTTGTCGGCCAGGCCGATGCGGGTGTCGTGCAGGGCCGCCGCCACACCACCGCAGCTCGAGTGGCCGACGATGATGATGTGCTTGACCTTGAGCATGTCGGTTGCGTACTGGATCACCGATAGGCAGTTGAGGTCAGAGTGCACCACCACGTTGGCCACGTTGCGGTGCACGAACAGCTCGCCGGGCAAGAGACCCACCAGGTCGTTGGCCGGTACCCGGCTGTCGGCGCAGCCGATCCACAGGTGCTGCGGCGCCTGCTGCTTCAGCAGGCTGGTGAAGAAACCAGGGCTGCGTGTTTCGGTGTCACGCGCCCAGCGCAGGTTATTTTCGAAGAGCTCTTTGAGTTCGGTGGTCATGGCGTGATTGGATCAGACAAGCCGCCCGCACCTTACATGGTCTCGGCGAACAGCTCACGCCCGATCAGCATGCGGCGGATCTCAGAGGTACCCGCCCCGATTTCATACAGCTTGGCATCGCGCCACAAACGACCCAACGGGTAGTCGTTGATGTAGCCGTTGCCGCCGAAAATCTGGATGCCTTCACCCGCCATCCAGGTGGCTTTTTCGGCGCACCACAAGATGACCGAAGCGCAGTCCTTGCGCACCTGGCGCACGTGTTCGCTGCCCAATGCATCGAGGTTTTTGCCCACTGTGTAGCAGTAGGCGCGGGCCGCTTGCAGCACGGTGTACATGTCGGCCACCTTGCCCTGGATCAGCTGGAACTCGCCAATGCTCTGGCCAAACTGCTTGCGGTCGTGGATGTAGGGCACCACGTTGTCCATCACCGATTGCATGATGCCCACCGGCCCGGCGGCCAGCACGGCGCGCTCGTAGTCAAGGCCGCTCATCAGCACACGGGCGCCGCCGTTGAGCGTGCCCAAGACGTTCTCGGCTGGCACCTCGACGTCATGAAACACCAACTCGCCGGTGTGGCTGCCGCGCATACCGAGCTTGTCGAGCTTTTGCGCGATGCTGAAACCCTTCATGCCTCTTTCGATCAGGAAGGCCGTCACGCCACGTGCTCCCAGCTCGGGTTCGGTCTTGGCGTAGACCACCAGCGTGTCGGCATCGGGGCCGTTGGTGATCCAGAACTTGCTGCCATTGAGCAGGTACACGCCGTCGCGCTCTTCGGCCTTGAGCTTCATGCTGATGACGTCGGAGCCAGCGTTCGACTCGCTCATCGCAAGCGCGCCCACGTGTTCGCCGCTGATGAGCTTGGGCAGGTATTTTTTGCGCTGCGCTTCGTTGCCGTTGCGCTTGATCTGGTTGACACACAGGTTGCTGTGGGCGCCGTAGGAGAGGCCCACGCTGGCCGAGGCGCGGCTGATCTCTTCCATCGCGATCATGTGGGCCAGGTAGCCCATGCCGGCGCCGCCGTACTCCTCGCCCACCGTCACGCCCAGCACACCGAGGGCGCCCATCTTGGGCCACAGGTCCATCGGGAATTGGTCGCTCTTGTCGATCTCGGCGGCGCGCGGCGCGATTTCGGCCTGCGCAAACTCGCGCACCGTGTCGCGCAGGGCGTCGATGTCTTCACCGAGCTGAAAGTCAAGGCCGGGCAGGTTCATGGTGTCTCCAGTTCGTCAGGCGGTTTTTTGTCGCTGTCTTTTCTTGGCTCTGTTGAATTTCGAGTGGGTACAGCGCCGCCTCGACCCGTTCGCCCTGAGCAGGGACTGAGCTTGTCGAAGGGCTGGTGAGCGAAACCACCTTGCGAGCAGGGCTTCGACAGGCTCAGCCCGAACGGGGGTTGGGGGTATTTGCCCACTCGAAATTCAACAGAGGCCTTTTCTTTCACTGTCTTTTGCGTCAGAGCCAGCCAGCAGGCGCTTGGCTTCTTTTTCGTGCGTGCGCACTTCGTCGAGCGTGATGCTCAGGTCGGCCATCTGCTGCTCCAGCTGCGCGCGGTGCAAGGCCAGCACGCTCAAAAACTTTTTCAGCTGCGCCTGCGTGTCACGCGGCGACTCGTACATGTCGACCAACTCCTTCACCTCTGACAAGGTGAGGCCGAGCCGCTTGCCGCGCAGCGTGAGCTTCAAGCGCGTGCGGTCGCGCGGCGTGTAGACCCGGTTTCGGCCCTTGCGCTGCGGATTCAGCAGGCCGCTGTCTTCGTAGAAGCGAATGGCGCGCGTGGTGAGGTCGAACTCACGCGCCAGCTCGCCAATCGTGAAAGTGGGGCCAGCGGGCGGTGATACCTGGGTGACAGCGATGGCGGGCATGGCTCCCTACAATGACTTTCAATTGACGTATACGTAAAGTGTAGCCAACCCAGCCCATCTGCATGAACGCCCTCGAACACGAACTGAGCTACCCCTTTGGCGACACGCTGCCCGAGACCGGCAGCACGATGGAGCTGCTGCCGGGTGTGCGCTGGGTGCGCATGGCGCTGCCCTTTGCGCTGGACCACATCAACCTGTGGTTGCTGCGTGACGAGATTGATGGCAAACAAGGCTGGACCATCGTCGACTGCGGCATCAGCAACGACGGCACCCGCGCCGCCTGGGAGCAGGTGTTCGCCACCCAGCTGCAAGGCCTGCCGGTGCTGCGCGTGATCGTCACCCACCTGCACCCTGACCACATCGGCCTGGCGCACTGGCTGTGTGAACGCTGGTCAACACCCGAGCACGAGTGCAGGTTGTGGATGAGCGGCACCGACTACAACGGTGCGCGCATGGCGAGCAACCCCGCCACCGCCAGCACGGTCATCACACCCGCCTTTGCCGCCAGCCACGGCATCACCGACACCGAGGCCCTGCACCAGATCCAGACCCGCGCGGGTCACTACGCGAGCATGGTGCCCAAGGTGCCCGAGCGTTTTCGCCGTCTGATCGACGGCGACGTGATCGCCATCGGCGGCCACGGCTGGCGCTGCCACGTGGGTTATGGCCACGCGCCGGAGCACATCTCATTGCACTGCGACGAGATGGGTGTGCTGATCTCGGGCGACATGGTCTTGCCGCGCATCTCCACCAACGTGGGGGTGCACGAAAACGAACCCGAAGGCGACCCGCTCAAACGTTACCTCGACTCGGTTGAACGCATGCGCGCCCTGCCCGCCGACGCGCTGGTGCTGCCTTCGCACGGCAAGCCCTTTCGTGGCCTGCACACGCGCATCGACCAGCTGAAGTCACACCACGACGAACGTTTTGCCGAGGTGCTGCACGCGTGTGCCGAGGCGCCACACAGTGCGGCCGACCTGCTGCCGGTGTTGTTCAAACGCAAGCTCGACCTGCACCAGACCACGTTTGCGATGGGCGAGTCGATCGCCCACCTCAACGCGCTGTGGCATGCCGGCAAGTTGGTGCGGCGTGTGGATGGCGACGGTGTGCACCGCTTTACGCTGGCCTGATTAGCAACGCCCGCGGAACCGGCTTTGCCGGGCCGCCAGGCGGCGCCCCTTGGGGGCAGGAGCACAGCGACTGGGAGGCCAACCTATTCCCAGGGGAGCATCAGTGTCACCATCAACAGCTTCTCAAACTCCGGCTCAAACCGATCGATGATCTTCTGCGGATCGGGGCACAGCTGGGCATCGGTGATCAAGCCAAATTGCACCCCACCGCCATAACTGAGGATCGACACGCCCACCCCGATCTCCCCCGACTGCGGCACCCAAAACATCACCTGCCGAAGCGTCCCCCCACACAGCGTCAAAGGCACCGCCGGCCCCGGCACATTGGTCATCACCGCGGTCGTCTTCTTCGCAAAAAGATTCAGCAGCACATCCTGCATCGGCTTGATCAACAAGCCCGCCACAGCCAGCACCGCAAACGCGAGCAAAGGCTGGTAACTGCCCTTCAACTCCGCCATGCGCGCCTTCACCGCATACACCCGCTCCACCGGGTTGACCACGCCGATCGGCAACACCAGCGGCACCAGGCCAAACTGATTGCCCAGCTTGTAGGCCTTCTCCATCGGCCGCAGGTTCACCGGCACCATGGCGCGAATCTCCTGGCCGGTGGTGTCGTCGCCCAGGTTGCGCAGGTAGCCGCCAATGGCGCCCGCCACACAGGCCAGCAACACGTCGTTGATCGAGCAGCCCAGCGCCTTGCCAATCGCCTTCACCTGATCGAGCGGCAGGGGCTCTCCCCAGGCCACCCGCTTGCTGCCGATCAGCTTGCCTTTCAGGCGTGTGGGCGAGTCGTCGGGCATCAAGAGCATGGCCGCCGCGTCCGACACCACCTGGTAGCCCACCCGCGCCATCTCCAGCGAGCCCTGCTGGGGATGAGCCAGCACCTTCATCGACTTGGCCACGCCATCGCCCGACATGGCAACCGCCTTCACGGCGATGTCGGTCAGCGGTTTCATCACCGCATCGGTCAACCAGTCAGACTCTTCGTCGCCGTGCGAACGGCGTTTCCTTTGCGGCGGCTCCGTGCCGCCATCGGTGATGGACAACATCACCGAGATCAGCGCAATGCCGTCGGCGATGCAGTGGTGCACCCGTGCGATCAGAGCGCTGCCACCTTCGTAGTTGTCGACCAGTTGAAACTGCCACAGCGGGCGCGTGCGGTCGAGCGGGGTGGTGGAGAGCTCACCCACACGCGCCTGCAGTGCGGCTCGCTCGCTCTGGCCGGGCAGGCTCACCCGCGCTTCGTGGCGCACGTGGTGGTGGATGTCGAACTGCTCGTCATCGACCCAGCTCGCGCCCATCGCGTCTTCAACCACCTTCTGGCGAAAGCGGCCGTACTTGAGCAGCTTGTCGCTGACCCGCTGGCACAGGGTTTCGTAGCCGATGCCCGGCTCGATCAACCACACGCCCACGATCGCCATCAGGTTGACGTCGTTGTCCATGCGCAGCCAGGCGGTGTCGACGCGTGACATGCGTTCTGCGGCTTGGGCCATCTTTGAGCCTCCCTGTCTAGTGATGGTGCGCAAGATGCTGGGTAACATGCGGCCCGTCAATGCCGACTTTCACCCACAACGGAGACGACAACCATGGCCGACATCCAAGCCCAATTCGAACAAGCGCGTGCTGAGTCGAAGAACCTGCCCGAGAAGCCCGACAACATGACCCTGCTGCAGCTCTACGCGCTGTACAAACAAGGCAGTTCCGGTGACGTCGACACCAAGCGACCCGGTTTCACCGACATGGTGGAGCGCGCCAAGTGGGACGCGTGGAACACGATGAAGGGCAAGTCGAAAGAGGAAGCGATGCAGGGTTACATCGACCTCATAGAACAACTAAAAGAAGGCTGACCTACTTCTTGGCAGCCTTCTTGGCTGCCGGCTTGGCTGCCGGCTTGGCGCTCTTGGCCAGCAGTTCATCGAGGTTCTTCTCGATCTCGCCCTCGATGGTCTTGCTGAAGGCGCCGAGCAAGAAACCCAGCTTGGCGTCGAGCTGAAAGTGGTCGGGTGCCACCACCAGGCAGCCCGTCACGCCGCTGCGCTTGAACTCCACCGTGTCGCTGGTGTCACCTTCGATCACGGTGCATTCCATGTCGAATTTTTTCTCGGCGTGTTCGGCCCACTGCCAGGCGATCTTGCGCGCCTTGGCCAGGCCGAGTTGGTGGTCGCGGTGGATGTGGATGTCGGGCATGTCTTGTGTCTCTCCAGGTTCAGGGGCCCAGTGTCGCGCGACGCTCGGCCATCGGCAAGGCGGCGATGCGTTTCACCTCGGCGTAAAAGCGCCCGAAGTCGCGGCCTTCGCGCTCGAACAAACGTTCGAACTGCGGCACCAATTCGTTGTAGGCCGCCAGCACGCCGAGCGACGCATTGTTCGCATTCGCAAACCAGGCGTCGTACCCTGCAAAGCCCTGCCACGGCCCGGCCTTGAGGGCAGCATGCTCGGCGCGCAAGCGGGCAAAACGTTCGCGCTTGGCTGCGCGCTTGGCTTCATCGTCAAGGTCGCTTCGTTGGTAGATGGCCTCCAGGTCGGCGCGCGCCTGCATCGCGATGCGCCTGAACTCCTGCCGGCGCACATCGAGCGCCGCGTATTCGGCGCGGGCCTCGGGGCTCGCATGCTCTTGCAGCCAACGTGTGCCGCCGATGCGCTCCACGGCGGTCGCAAACGATTCGTTGAACATGGTGTCACCGCTCGCGTACACCACCTGATGCGTCAACTCGTGAAAGATGAGCCGCGCCAACTCGCCCTCGGGCCAGCGGATGAAGGTGTTGAGCAGCGGGTCGCTGAAATAGTCGCCCGGCAGCTTGCCCAGGGTGGAGTAGGCGGGGATGGCCTGCACCGTTGCCTCAAACCCTTGGGCGCGCACCTGGGCCGCCAGCGCTTCGGCGGCAGCGCGGTCGTAGTAGCCGCGGTAGCCCACACAACCCACCACCGGAAAACACCAGGTCTTGAGCGTGAGGCTCAGCTCGGGGGCGGCCACCACGTTCCACACGGCGGCGGGGCGTCCCAGCTCGGCGTAACGGCGGTAGCTGGCGTTGTCGGGCAGCTTGAGCTCGCTCACCGCAAAGTCGCGCATGCGTTGGCTCAAGCCCAAGCGTTCACGCAGCGGCTGCGGAGTCTTCTCATCGGCCAGCCACTCGGGCACGGGCCGCGCCTGGTTGAGCAGCGACACGTGGCCTGAGGCGGCCTGTGCGTAATAGCCCAGGCTGCTGCAGCCACTGGTCAGGCATACGCTGGCCAGGGCAAGCGCCACCACACTCAGAACACCGGCCGCCGCCATCAACAGCCAGCGCCTCTCAAGCAAATGTGGCTTTGCCACTTTGCTTGATCCCTGGGGGCGAGAGTGTCGAAGACATTTCTCGGGGGTGCTCAAGCGGCTTGCACGTCGACCAGGCAGTCGTAGAACGACGGCGCACGGCCGATGTCGGTCAACTGCTGGTGGGTGACTTCATTGACGTTGGTGCCGGCGGCGCCGAGCTTGCGCCACCACACACCCAGGCCGTTGACGACACCGGGGCGTGCGCGCGGGCTCACGCTGAGCTTGCAGCGGTACTCGCCGCGCTGGTTGAACACACGCACCATCTCGCCGCCCTGCAGGCCACGCGAGGCGGCATCGTTCGCGTGCATTTCGAGCAAGGGCTCGCCTTCGATGTCGCGCAGGCTTTTCACGTTGACGAAGCTGGAGTTCAAGAAGTTGCGCGCGGGTGGCGAGATCATCGCCAGCGGGTAGCTCCGCGCGAGTTCGGGCGACGACTGCACCGATTCGTAGTTCGGCACATGGTCGGGCACACCCAACCCAGGGGAGTCGATCAGGCACTTGCCGCTTGACGTGGGGAAGCCACCCTCGGCAAACGGCGCCTCGGGCAGCGGCAGCTTGACCCAACCGTGCTCGCGCAAGGCATCGAAGCTCACGCTCTGGCCGAACGCAACACGGGCCATGGCCTCGTCACTGTCACTGAAGCAGGGCTCGCCAAAGCCCATGCGCGCCGCCAGCTCGCGAAAAATCTGCGTGTTGGGTTTGGCTTCGCCGAGCGGCGCAATCGCCGGCTCGTTGATCAGTGCGTAGGTGTGGCCGTAGCTGGTGTGCACGTCGAGGTGTTCCAGCTGCGTGGTGGCAGGCAGCACGTAATCGGCCAGGTCGGCGGTGTCGGTCATGAAGTGTTCGAGCACCACAGTGAAGAGGTCGTCGCGGGCAAAACCTTGCACCACCTTCGGCGACTCGGGCGCCACCGCCACGGGGTTGCTGTTGTAAACCACGAGCGCTTCGATCCTGGGGCCGAAGGCGGCAGAGGTGTCGCTCAACAAGTCATTGCCAATGGTGCTCATGTTGATGGTGCGGGGCCTGCGGCCGGCCAGCAGGTCGGGGCGCTGCAAGGCCTTGCCGTCTTTCGAGAACCAGCCCGAAGCCGACAGCAGCAAACCGCCCGCACGGTGCCGCCAGGCGCCGATCAGGCAGGGCAGGATGGCGATCAGCCGCACCGCATTGCCGCCGCCCCGCACACGCTGCATGCCGTAGTTGAGGCGGATGGCCGCCGGCTTCGTGGTGGCGTAATCGCGGGCCAGCGCACGCACTTCGTCGGCGCGGATGCCGCAGACCTCGGCGGTGCGCTCGGGTGTCCACGCCAGGGCACGTTCACGCAGCGCGGGCCAGCCTTGGGTGTGACGCTCGATGTAGTCGTGGTCGAGCCAGTCGTTGACCACCAGCTCACGCATCAGCCCCAACGCCAGCGCACCATCGGTGCCCGGCAGCAGCGCAATGTGCTGGTGGCATTTGTCGGCGGTTTCGGTCTTGCGCGGGTCGATGCAGATCAGCTTGGCGCCATCGCGCTTGGCCTTTTGGGCGAAGGTCCAGAAGTGCAGGTTCGAGGCGATCGAGTTACTGCCCCAGATAACGATGAGCTTGCTCTCGGCGTAGTGCTCCAGGTGCATGCCGACCTTGCCGCCGTAGGTGGCGGCCAGCGCGTCGCCACCGGCCGAGGCGCAGATGGTGCGGTCGAGCAGCGAGGCACCGAGTTTGTGGAAAAAGCGCCGGTCCATGCTCTCGCCTTGCAGCAGGCCCATGGTGCCGGCGTAGCTGTAAGGCACGATGGCTTCGGGCTGGCGCGACGCGATCTCGGCCAGGCGCGCTGCGATTTCAGTGAGTGCCTCTTCCCAACTCACGCGAACAAACGGGTCGCTGCCGTCTCTGCTCCCTTTCTGGCCGATGCGCTTCATCGGGTAGAGCACCCGCTCGGCGTGGTAGGTGCGCTCGGTGTAGCGAGACACCTTGGTGCACAGCGCGCCGTGGGTGGGTGGGTGATCGGGGTCGCCTTGCACCCGAACCGCGCGGCCGTCTTCGACGGTGACGCGCATCGCGCAGGTGTCGGGGCAGTCGTGCGGGCAGGCTGCGCGAACGGTGGTGCTGGTCATGCGCGGAACTATTGCACAGGGGGCCAGCGTCGAAGCGAAATTTGGCGCCATCGAGGACAGTTTTTCCCCGGGTTCGCTGGCCCATCGCCACAGCGAAGGGACAACAAGCCGACAAAAAATGAACCGCTGCGGCCAAATTGCAGCCCACGCTCCCCAAGCCCGCCAGGCTCCTAGAACGCAGCCGCCACGGATACCATGCGCCACCTGTGAAGTGGTTGTGAGGTTGTGTGCGTGAGTCTTGATCCCGTGGTTGGTTTTTTCTTGCTGGGCATGGTTGCGGGCCTGTTGCGCTCCGATCTCAAGCTGTCGGGCGGGCTGTCCGACACGCTGAGCGTGTTCCTGCTCATTGCCATTGGCCTGAAGGGTGGCATCGAGTTGTCCAACAGCTCGGTGAGCGCTCTCGCGCTTCCCATCGTGGTGGCGGTGTTGATGGGCGCTGGCACGCCCCTGGTGGCCTACCCGATCCTGCGCCACCTGGGCAAGCTGGCACGGCCCGACGCCGCGTCGATCGCCGCACACTACGGCTCGGTGTCGGTGGTGACCTTTGCGGTGGGCACTTCGTACCTGGCCCGCCAAGGCGTGGCCTACGAAGGCTTCATGTCGGTGATGCTGGTGTTTCTGGAGTTTCCGGCGCTCATCATCGGCGTGCTGCTGGCCAAAGGCGTCAGCCGCGACACCCGCTGGCGCGTGCTCGCGCATGACGTGCTGGCCGGCAAAGCCATCGTGTTGCTGGTCGGCTCGCTGCTCATCGGCTGGGCCTGGGGCAGCGAAGCCACCGCGTCGTTGAACAAGTTCTACGGCGACTTGTTCAAGGGCCTGCTGTCGCTGTTCTTGCTGGGCATGGGCATCCTCACGGCGTCACGCTTCGGCGATCTGCGCCGGGCGGGGCTTTTTCTGGTGGTGTTCGGCATCGTGCTGCCGGTCGTGTCGGCGGTGGGCGGCGTGTTGACCGGCTGGTGGCTGGGGCTGTCTGTGGGTGGCACCACCTTGCTGGCCGTGCTGTACGCAAGCGCCTCCTACATCGCCGCACCGGCGGCCATGCGCATTGCCATCCCGGAAGCCAACCCCGCACTGTCGATCGGCGCTTCGCTTGGCGTCACCTTTCCATTCAACGTGATCGTCGGTGTGCCGCTGTACCACCAGATGGCGCAGTGGATGTACCGCAGCGCCGCTTAAAGGAATGCAAGCATGGGCCTGACTGTTCACCCCACCAAGCTGGTCGTCCTCATTTGTGAAGAGGCCCTCGAAGCTTTGGTCGTACCCGACCTGCTCGGCGCAGGCGCCAAGGGCTACACGGTGTGCGAAGCGCGGGGCCGCGGCGCCCGCGGCGTGCAAGACGGCCGCTGGCTGCTCACCTCCAACGTGCGAATCGAGGTGCTTTGCCATGAAGACGTGGCGCAACGCATCATGGAAATGGTGTTCAGCAAATACTCCGACAACTACGGCCTGGTGATCTACACGCTCGACGTGCAAACCAGCCGCAGCCACAAGTTCTGAGCGCCCTGCATTTCCCTGCCGTGCGCTGAACAAATCGATTCAGTAAACTGGCCCAATCCCGGCGTCACGCGCCCACCGCGCGGCACGCAGAGCAAGGAGCTCAGTCATGAAGTTGATCGAATCCATCTTGGCCGATGCGGCCGCCGTTGCCGCCATCCGCCGCGACATCCACGCCCACCCCGAGCTGTGTTTTGAAGAAAAGCGCACCTCGGGCGTGATCGCCAAAGCGCTCACCGACTGGGGCATTCCCATCCACCGTGGCCTCGGCACCACCGGTGTGGTGGGCATCGTCAAAGGCACCGCTGGCAGCAGCTCTCGGGCGGTCGGTCTGCGCGCCGACATCGATGCGCTGCCCATCACCGAACACAACACCTTCGCCCACGCGAGCCAACATGCCGGGCGCATGCACGCCTGCGGCCACGACGGCCACACCGCCATGCTGCTGGCCGCAGCCAAACATTTTTCGAACGAAAGAAACCGTGATTTCGACGGCGCCGTCTACCTGATCTTCCAGCCCGCCGAAGAAGGCGGTGGCGGTGCGCGCGAGATGATCAAGGACGGCATCTTCAAACTCTTCCCCATGGAAGCGGTGTTCGGCGCGCACAACTGGCCGGGCATGCAGGTGGGCCAGTTCGCGTTAAAAAACGGGCCGTGTTTTGCCTCCAGCAATGAATTCAAGATCGTCATTCGCGGCAAGGGCTCACACGCCGCCATGCCCGATCTCGGCACCGACCCCGTGCCCATCGCCGCGCAGCTGATCCTCGGCTTCCAGACCATCGTCTCGCGCAACAAGAAGCCGATCGACCCGGGCGTGATCTCGGTCACCATGGTGCATGCCGGCGAGGCCACCAACGTGGTGCCCGACAGCTGCGTGCTCGAAGGCACGGTGCGCACCTTCACCCTGGAGTTGCTTGACCTCTTCGAGCAGCGCATGAAAGAAATGGCCGAGCACACCTGCGCCGCCTTTGGTGCAAGTTGCGAATTTGAGTTCTCGCGCAACTACCCGCCCACCATCAACCACCCGAAAGAGACCGAGTTCGCGCGCGCTGTGATGGGCGAGGTGGTGGGCCCGCAGAACGTGCAGGAGTTTGAGGCCACGATGGGCGCCGAAGACTTCAGCTACTTCCTGCTCGAAAAACCGGGCTGCTACTTCCTCATCGGCAACGGCGACGGCGAGCACCGAGTGGGTGGCCACGGCATGGGGCCGTGCATGCTGCACAACCCGAGCTACGACTTCAACGACGAGCTGATCCCGCTCGGTGCCACGCTGTGGGTGCAGCTCGCCCGCAAGTGGCTGGCCCAGCCGCGCGGCTGAGCCAGCCAGCATGGGCGCCGGCAACATCAGCGCGTGTTTTGCGCAGAGCTACGCCGAGGCGCGCACCAAGTTTCTTGACGCTGCCTAAGCGGCCGGTCTCGCCCCCCACTGCCACCTGGCCTGGATTGACCTGCACACTGGCCTCGGCCCAAGCGGTGTGGGCGAGCGCATTCACGCGGGCCGCCACGACGCGGCGGCCATCGCTCGCGCCCGCACCTGGTGGGGCCCGAAGATCACCTCGATCTACAGCGCCAGCTCCAGCTCGGCGCCGCTCACCGGCCTGATGTGGTGCGCCGTCGACGACGAATGCCCGCAGGCCGAGTACACCGGCATCGCGCTCGAATACGGCACCGTGGCGCTGCGCCAAGCTCGCCTGGATCGACCTGCACACCGGGCTCGGCCCGAGCGGGCACGGCGAGCGCATCTACGCCGGCCGCGACGATGCCGAGAGCGTGGCGCGGGCGCGCGCCTGGTGGGGCGACGTCACGTCGATCTACGACGGCTCGTCGACCTCAGCGCTGCTGACCGGGATGATGTGGCTGGCCGCCTACGAGGAGTGCCCGCAGGCCGAGTACACCGGCATCGCGCTCGAATACGGCACCTTGCCGCAGCCTGAGGTGATGTCCGCGCTGCGCGCCGACCAGTGGCTCGAGAATCACCCCGAGGCCGGCGACGGCCCGC